>NZ_JAHC01000017.1 GCF_002924625.1 Petrotoga sibirica DSM 13575
ATATTTTTGTTGCTATTGGGTAAAGGAAAAAGAGGTATATAAATGAACATTAAACTATTGGTTGAAATTGTGAATAAAGGACAGTTCATAAGACCGATTTTGAATTATGTTATTCATTACTTAGAAAGTGATAGACCAGATAAAAATAAAAGCATTGTCAATTACATAAACGTTTTAAAATTAAAATGGGATGTAAAATACGATGAAGCCCTTGAGATAATAGATGAAGAGATAAAGGGGCTGAAAAAAGGTGGTTTGTATTGTTTAATTTTAGTTGAAAAGATAGATATTTTGGTCAAACTTTCTAGAAATGAAGAAATTAAAGAAGTATTCAATCAATTGAAGAAAGAATTCGAAAAACTTCCTAAGTATTTAAAAGGAATAGTTGTTGAGAATTTAAAGAATGTTCGTGAAATAAATTTTGAAGAAAAAGATTTGCAAACCATTAGGATTTGGAGTGAAAGTTATGAAAATGCTCCCGCCACCAAAGGTTTCATATTACTATCAAAAGCAAGAGGGAAAAAGAACGAAGAAAGATACGAAGAAGCAGTTTGTTTAAACATAGAAGCATTTAAGATTTTAAAAACTATTCCACATCCTTCTGGTATGGTACAAGCTTTAAACAATATATCTTGGTGGTTGAAAGATACAAACAAAGAAAAGGCTTTAGCTTTTACTTTTCCATTGGGATTCTACCTTGGTTACTATTTTGAAGATAATAACTTTAAAGTTTTCAATTCCCTTGATACCATATTTCAAGTACAGAAGAATAACAACGACCCTTTGGTTTATGAGACCGCCTTTATCTTTTCAAAGTGTTTATCTCAACTAAACAAAGCGGAAAGTGAACCGATAAAAAATACTTTTAAAGATATCATTAACCAATTAAAATACTTTGTATTCAATTTGGATAACAACCAACACAGAAGTACACCAAAACTGAGAGATTTCATAAGGAAAGAGATAGGAAAAGAAAAGATACCTATAGACTCGATGAACGTTTCTGAAAGAACGTTGAAAGAGTTTTTATCTGCAAAGACACAGTACATTCAACCAAGTACCTTGAGAAACATAATAGATGCTCTTGAGTTTGAAATCGATACATCCACACCTATATGTATGATCAAAGAATTGAAAAAGAAGGATATAGATAAGAAGTTTGAGATAAACCTTGAAAAGTTTAAAAACCTTTCAAAAGAAAGACAAGTATCAGAACTCTTTACCTCTTACCTCGTTCATTACTACAAAGAAGAGATCAATCTAAAAAAGATAATTAAAGAGATACAAGATGACAGTTTAATTGAAGAAAGATGTGATTACTACACGAAAGAGTTAATAAACTATATCTTTGTAAGAAATCCAAAGATAGATTTTGATTCTTTACTAACAAACGTTCAAGAACCAAAAATCTACACAAACAAAAATATAACCTTCAACGAACATCCTTTTTATTTGGGAAGGAAAGATGTTGTAAAAAGATTTATGAAAGACTTAAATAAAAAGAATTTAAAAGAGTTCATTGAAAATTACGTTAGTCTTGATGCAAGCCAAAAAAAGATATTAGAAAAATTCATAATGAATTACGGTAGGTACTATGATTTAAAGGATATACCAAAGGAAATCACACCGAAAGTACCAAAAGAGATTAATTCATTCGTGAAAAAATATACGTTGAAAAGAAAGCCTTCTGCCATTTCTTTTTATGTTTTTGAAGGGGAAGAGAGAGCGGACTTCCGTCGCCCTCCTATTGCGCATGTATGATCTATCCAATCTTTTTCACGGACATGTAATATTATCTAATGCGCGGTTTCCGGAATCATTCTGGCCGTCCGTGCCTGTACGATACTACCCCTCTTTGCCGGTATCTATAAGAGGGGCGCCGGAATCGGTCCGGCGACCGCCTTTCTTTACTCGGGGCCGGTCATTAACATCCTGGCCATCATTCTGACTGCCAAGGTTTTAGGCTGGCAACTAGACTTAGCCTGGGCTATTGGTGAGGTTGTCTTTGCCCTGGTTATCGGCCTACTAATGGCTGTAATCTTTCGCAAGGATGATCAGAAAAGGTTCAGGGGGCAGTGGCTGCCAAGGCTGATGAAGAAGAGGCCGAACCTGCCTGCAGCTTATTTCCCGTTGAAATATGATTAATATTGACTGAAACTTTATCGTTATATTCCAGGGATTTCAACCCCGAAGCATTCCATTCCGAATCATGCTCCTGAACATCGAGCATAGACCAACTGACAATCCCAACCCGGGTGTTGAGTGCCATAGGTGCTCTCTTCATAATGCAAAACATAGTCACAGTTCATGGCCAACCATCCTTCCGTCGGGTTAGCGCCTTGATCAGAGAACAAATACTCCCCGGTATAGCTAAAGCCTGGATTCAACTGATTCGTCTGTATAACCTCATCTGGTTCCAATTCCCTGCCAACCAAGTAGCCCAGGACATATTTAGAGACGTCGCTGTCATATACTCCATACGCCCTTCCTTTCCTTTCGGGAATATCCGCCTTGCCATGAATTGCATCAACGGTATACTTTATTTCCTGGAAATATTCCTCCACATAGCTTGGGTTTAAATAATTCTCTTCCTCGGGATTTTCTTCCGGCCAGATTTCCTGGAAGAGCCAAAGGGGTTCATGCGGATGTTTGATATTATAGTAAAGTGAAGCCCTGTAAAATTCCGGAGGCAATAGTGTATAAACTCGGATGGAATTAGCCCGCATCTGTCCGATTTTTTCCAGCCAATCCAGGTAAACTTGCTCATTCCCCGGAAACTCTGTGAACCACCTTCCTGGAAGGGCGGCACCGATATTCTCGCCTTTAACAAAGATCTTCAGCCATGTTCCCTCCTTGAGCACCTGAAAACCATGTTTCGTGGTTTGGGCATAAAGCTTTTGCTCCTGTACTTTGAACAGAGCAAACTCACGAAGGAATTTGAATTTGATCTCGCCCCAAAGATCTGCCGGGATTCCACAGCATGATAATCAAAGCATAAAGTGCCGAAATCATAATTTTCCTTTTCATTGTCCCATCACCCCTTTGCGGAATGATTAGCAGCCGCAAATCCTTTCCTCTCCGGTTTACCCCAGCCTGTGGGTTTCTTAAGCATGCTGATCGTTCCTCCCACTCGCCAGAAACTAAAAAGCTGCCGCGGTCCAAAATTTTCGAGAATGGCATAAGCCAAAAGAATCATCAGGTCTTTCCATCGTAGATACTTAATATTCTTTTCAGCAATAAATAAGGAAGAAAGTGAAATAAGAATGCCCAGCAAAATGTTCGAAATAAACAAAAGAAGCACGACTTCAGCATTTAGGATTCCAATAATCAACGCTATAAACACCATGAGATATCCCTGGATTTCTACCAGGGGACCGAACATCTCGAAAAGCAGAAAATAAGGTATAGCCAACAGGCCAATTCTGCCGTAGCGGGGGTTAAAAATCATCCTTTTATGGATGGTGAGATTTTCGATCAGTCCCCGGTGCCAACGGTAGCGCTGCCTTTTCAGGCTTTTCAGGTCTTCCGGCACCTCGGTCCAGCAGTTCGCATTATAAGCATAGCGAATTCTGTATCTGAAACCCATTTCTCTCATCAGCCTATTGATGCGCACGACAAGTTCCATATCTTCTCCGACTGTGTCTTTTGCATATTTCCCTCTGCTCGTCAGATATCCCCCTGCACGGATGACTCGTTCTTTCCTAAAAAGACCAAAAGCCCCGGAAATGATGAGAAGACTGTTGATTTTGGCCCAGCCCAGCCTTCCCGCCATGAAAGCGCGTATGTATTCTATTGTTTGGAATCTGGCCAGGTGGTTTTGGGGTATTCGGACATTAGTAATTTGGCCGCGTTCAATTGTACACCCATTTACCGGTAAGACATTTCCGCCCAGAGCAGGAGTTTCCACTCCTTCATCTAATACGAGGGATGCCAGTTTAAGTAAGGCGTCATCTTCAAGCAGGGAATCGGCATCGATCCCGCAAAAATATTCCTTGCGGGAAATATTAATGCCCGCATTCAGGGAATCCGCCTTGCCGCCGTTTTCCTTATCGACCACGACGAGTTTAGGAATAGAGGGGTTCATATAGATCCCCCTGATTGGCTTGGTATTTAACTTGTACTCAAAAATATGATCTACTCTTATCAGATCATAATATTGAATTAACACATTCAGAGTTTTGTCTTTAGACCTATCGTTGACGATAATGAGTTCATAATCCGGATATTTAAGGTTGAGCAGGGAATTCGCACTCTCGATTATCGTCTTTTCTTCATTATAAGCCGGGGCAATAATGGAAACCGAGGGCAGAATTTTTTTCTTGAAAAGAAAGCTACTGTTTTTTATCCTCCACAGGCGCTCTTGCTGATTGACATGGAAAAACGAAAACATCAAGAGAACAAGATAAATTAAATTTATGGCCAGAAAATAAAAAGCCAGGTAGTAATTGCATTCTATTACAAATATTTCTAGTTGTTTAGTCCAGGAAATATGCAATATCAGATCATGATGTCTGAAAACGTAAATTAGAGGAAAGATTAGCAGACTGAAAAGCAAAATCAGATAGATATTAGAAATCAACTTTTTATCTTTGTTTTCTACCTTCGGCTCCTCGTTTTCCGGCTGTGGAACAATTCTGCATTTATAGGCTACTCTTTCACATAAATAACGGGAAAATTCCCGTTTCAAATTCTCCGAAATAGTGACAACCTCTCGGATGATCGCAACCAGTTCATTCTCTACTTCGATATTCTTATTTTTATTAAGAAAATCTATAATCTCACTGGTTCTTCCCAAGAGTAAGATCTGCTTGATGATCTGGGCTGCAGATTCCTTGTTCCTGGTAATTAACTTCATAATAAAATACTCGATACGTATCGAAAGAATTTCCGCCAGGCGCTGTTTAATTGCCAAATCCTTTTCTTCTGCAAAGGCTTGCAGAATAATATTTATATACGTCGGATTTTTTTTAATCAATAAAGAAAGCGCATTAACAGCACTTCGGGCAGTATCATGATTGCGTACATAGGTAAGCAGTTTCCCAATGTTTTCCTGATTATGGAAATTAGCCAGCGCCTTAACTGCGATATTTTTTAGCTCAATATCTTCGGAATGCAAATATTTTTCATCATCCAGAAGCTGGGGATAGTAACGAGCCAGGATGTCGGCTGCTTTATAGACCAACTGATGGTAATTTTCCTTAAGATTCATACTGAGAGGCAATTTTTTATACTTTCCACAATAATAATCAGGTTTAACTGTCCCATAATACGGACATGTACGAATGTCTTCGGACTCACCAGGTGTTGCATACATACAGTTAGAACAGGACTTCACCCCACTCACACCATAGATAGCTTGAAGTCTGGAAATGGCCTCATTTTTGCTATCAATCAGTTGGATAAGATAGTTTTTGACCTCCTCGGAAAAATACACCGAAGCAAAATCAACTATCAGTTCTTTAATCTCCATCCGTTGGTTGTCCACAATTTGCGGAAGATAGGCATTAAAGGATTTGCCAAAATCCGCAATCAGCATATTAACCTTTTCTCTATACCAACGGTGAGCATTAAACAAAGAGAAGACCAAGACAGGGAGAGAAGCCTCGTTCTTTATATCAGACAAAGCATTGGCAATATATAATTTAACCGGATAAAGCTTCTCCTTTAAGAGCGCCTTTTCAAGAGCCAGCCTGGCATTGTCCGTACCAAGAAAACCAAGATATACAGCGGCTTCCATTCTCCTGATTCTAAACCATGATCGCAGTTGACGTATGTATTTCTTTTCCAGCCGCACTTGCTCCAAAGTTTTTTTTATCTTTTCTTCGTTCTGCCTGTTAAGCTTAATAGATTGCTGAAACTCAAAGCCGATGGCTAAAGGAAATTTGAACCCTAATTTTTGCAATTTTCCAGAAATGAATTCCACTAAAGCCTTCTTCTGTTTTTCGTGCTCCAGCTTCTCCTCATCGTTTTTCAGCCTTCTGATGAGCAAAAGGGACAGCATAATTCCTATGAGGAGAAAAAGCACGATAGCCAATATCACGTAAACTTCAACTTTAAAGTTCATCGAAACGTTTCCCCTTTGATCCTGTTTTTGATAACTCCCAGCAATTCGGAAAGCATGACCGGCTTGCGGAAATAATGCTCAATTCCCAACGCCGCTGCTCTCTCGACAGTATCATCATCTTTGAGGTGGGAAACTATCAGGAAAGGAATATTTTTGGTCTGCGATTTGGCAAGGAGACTTTCGCGAATCAGGAAACCATCGATTTTAGGCAGCATAATTTCGGAAATAATCAGATCCACTTCCTCTGTTTCCAGAATTTTTAAGGCCTCTTCCCCGTCACGAGCGATGAGTACTTTATAGTTCGAATTCTCCAAAAATGTTTTTAAGACATCGATACTCACTTCATCGGTCTCGACGATCAGGATCTTCCCGATCTCCTCCTGATATTTTTCTAAAGAAGAACTGCTGCAAACAAAGTTCATTCCCATCCTTTTGGCCAGCTTGACGCGCATGGTGGCAATATTGTACATTCTCTCTGCCGGATCATTCAGATACGGATTACCCTCTCTTAATTCATCTAAAGTGACAACCCCTATCGATACCGTTATTTTCTCAACGAATTTTTCCGATGAAGCAATCTCATTTCTCACCCTCTCCGCGAAACTCACAGCCGCTTCCCGGGTGGTATGCTGGAGATAGCAAGCAAAAGACGCTCCCTGAAGCCGAAACAGCAGGGTATTTTCCTCTTTTAGGGCTGTCACCATATCGGCTATATTCTTCAGAATCTCATTGACTTCCTGCTCCCCGTAAGAAAAGCGGATTTTATCTACCTGATCCACGTCCAGGATAAGAAGGGCGGGATTCTGGGGCGAATCAGAAGCTAACAAATTTTCCAGTTCTGAGGTCAGATAATTCTGGAAAAAATCATAGTTATACAAACCGGTCACCGGGCAATGCACCAATTTTTCCTGAACTTCTTTTATGCTGTTCTCCAACCTGGCATTGATTTCCTTAAGCAGGAGATTTTCCTGACTCAGATGAAGCGCTTTCTCTTCAGCCTGTTTGAGCGTGGTTTGAAACACTTCAGGCATCGGAATATCATATTCCTGAGATAGTTTACGCACATAAGGTTCGATCACAATCAGCCATTGTAAACCCTTCCGGGCCAGGATAAATTCAAAAAGCATATCCCACAAACGGTTGCCCGGATAATTATAATCCGTTATTTCCAGCGTCTCCTTATCCAGGGTCAGTTCTAAACCCTCAATGGCTTGTAAGACTTCCGCCTTATTAAAGATCGCAACATATCGTTTGATAACCAAACTACAGATTAGTTTGACGCCACCGGACTTCATTAGATTTTTCTTTATGGAAGCCATAAAGGAACCGCATTCCATATCTCTTAAGGCTTTAATATAGGTTTTTACGTTATCGCGGATAATCGAACCATGTTGAGGCGCAATCATCGAGATATCCAGTCGGAGGAATTCTTCCATAATCGGCCGGAGAATATCATTCGAAGGCATATAATGTTCGTGGAAGGTCTTCATTTTCTCCAGATAATCTTCTCCGGCATAGAGTGTCCATTCATAGGAAAATGCCCCAAAGAGATCACTGGAAAAAAGGATTTTGGAACGTTCATCATAGGTTGCAATAGCCCCGGGAAAGTGCAAATAGGGAGTGGGCAAAAACCTCAGAACCCGGCCTGATTTTAAGACCAATTTGAATCCGTTTTCATTGACGATATAATAATCTGATTTGATGCCATAATATTTAACTAAATTCTGAGTTCGCCAATGAGTAATAATTTTAAAATTTGCCCCTTTTTGTTCAAACAAAGGAACACTCGCAGAAAAATCAGGGTCCTGATGATGAAGGATAACATACTTGATTTTTCCCAGAGGTACAATACTTAAGACATTTCCCAGCACGTCTTCAAAATCCAGGACTGAGCCAGGGTCAATCAAAACCGCTTCTTCTTCATCAACCAGCAAATAAGGATTACAGTTAAGGCCACCCTGCTGCCCTCTGCTCCCTACCCAGTAGATATTCTCGGCAATTTCAACAACTCTTGCGTTACTCATTGGCTTACTATACCCCCCCCAAATATTTTAATATTTTCTATTGTTTCCCATATGCTTCCTATCGATTCCATAATAGCCTACGGCATAATTCAAACTTATATAAATAATATTCCATACCCTGCCCTAAGTACACAAATATGAACATTGTTTTAAAACCCTTGCGGCCTAAAAGCAACGTTTGTATTTGGCATCGGATGTTATACTTTTACTGCCTTAATGATAAAATTACCTGTTTAATTGCGCAAGATTTTCAGTGATTCTTCTTTTGTAGAACCATGCTGTTTTTTATTCCTTCAACCTATTTTACATCTGCTTTCCACAAACCATGCAGATTGCAATAAGCATATACTTCTGCGTTTTTCTTATCACAAAATACGGCTTTGGGTTCGTCAGCCGAGGTTAGTGAGATTCTTTCAGTCCCATCGTCGCTTACTACAGCAATCCATTCTATATAATGCCCGTCTGTCATGGGATGGAGATTTGATCCAACCTGGACGGTTATCTTCCCGTTTTCCTTTGTTGCTACAGGAATATGCTTTTCAGTGGATGCTTCTGTAGTATTCGCTTTCATCTCTGTCATTGGTTTACCGCAACAAACAAGCTGACCGCCTCCATTCTTGATCAAACCTACGAGGGTCCCGCAAATTTCGCATTTGTAAAAAGCTACAGGCGCTTTCATCTTAAATATCCCCCTCTTCCCTCGATTCTTAGATATTTTAATAGGTTTCTGCAAACAGCTCAAAAAATGCCTGTGGATGAATACATGCAGGGCATTTCTCCGGAGCTTCTGTGCCTTCATGTACATAACCGCAGTTCCCGCATTTCCACATAACTTTTTCACCCTTTTTGAAAACTTTACCATTTTCGATGTTCGCTGCAAGCTTGTTAAACCTTGTCTCATGCCTTTTTTCGACAGAAGCAATCATTATGAAGGCTTCTGCAATTTCAGGATAGCCTTCTTTTTCAGCTACTTTTGCAAATTCTGGATAGAGGTCTGTCCACTCCTCATTTTCACCACTTGCCGCGGCTTTCAGGTTATCAAGGGTAGTTCCCTGGGCAACCGGATAAACTGCATTTATTTCCATTGTTGCCGGCAGTTCATTCTGAAACCCCTCGAGCAGGAATTTATAAAACCTCTTCGCATGCTCCTTTTCATTGTCGGCTGTTTCAATAAAAATATTTTTTATTTGCTTATATCCTTCCTTGTCAGCTACTGATGCATAATAGGTATAGCGGTTGCGTGCCTGAGATTCACCAGCAAACGCTTTTAGAAGATTTTCAGCAGTTTTAGTCCCATTTAAGCCCTTCATAAGTTACATCCTCCTTTTTACATTTTTTTATTATACCACACCACTTTACAAGAAATAAATATTGCAGCTTTTTCATAATGTTGGTTACCAAATGAATACTCAATCCAAGCAAATTCATTCCATGTTGTTTTATGAATACACCCAACTACTAAAAGTAATATAGATAATATCAACAATATCAATGTTTTTTCATAATTATCTTTATTTCCTCAAATTAGCAAAAGTATGTTAATAATAAGAAAATCAAATTTCTTCCTCGATACCTTCTTTCTTTTAATTATTTACTTAGGGATTACGTATAACGTCTTGGGAATTTCCTACGTACCCGTGCCGAAGGTCTGGCGCAAGCTTGCCAATCATCATTAACCTCACTCATTGCAAGCTCCAGAGGGCATGTCCCGTTAGGATAGGCTGGTCTTTAGCCACAACGTAAATTCCTTGTTATACAACGTGGCCCCCACTTTTATCTCACTCCAAAAACAATAAATAATATTATAATTTACTGCAAATTCTTAATGATATTTGAACAAGATTATCTCGTATATCTTCTCTGCTTTTCCACGAGTCTTAGAACGATTCCCCTTGACGAATGAATTTGAGTGTAGCGTAGCGGAACCTTCCATGTTATACACCGTTGATATGCGTTATATCTTATACTTTTTAATAAGTTGCTTAGCCTTTTTTCTTGTTTTTGAACTTATACTCGTAGTTCTCTTTTTTATAAAACAAACAATTTCATCCTTATAATTGCTCTTGAAAAATACATCATCAAATATATTTAAAACACTATATTCTAAGAGCGCAATCTGTTTTTCAGTATAATTACATACTTTTTCAAGTTTTAAAAGAATGTTAACCACTTCATCTATCATGTCAAGCCTAGTCTTTAAAATAATTCTTATATTATTTATACAACATTCTCCAGTCATAAACTTTTCGTCATTAATATGTTCCAGATATTTTGTCCATATTAACGATAATCGATCTTCCTCATCAACTTCTACTAAGTTCGCAATCAGTGTTAATCCAATATCTCTATGATAAGAATTATCATGATCTAATAATTTTACAAATTTATCCCAATATTTGTAATACAAAGAAGGTGCTTTCTTACTCGCATCCGAAACTACATAATAACAATGGTAATATATCATAATATTAGTATTTGAAAGCAATTCATTTATAATTAAGTCTCTAATATTACTATTACTATTTATTAGCTTGACAAAATAATCGCGATCAAAATCTTTTTCAGAAATCTCCTTTAAAATTGCATTTTTTTTCATTTAATCTCTCCTTATCAATGGCGTATAACATATCCGTATTGCCGAAGTTCATGACCCCTAGCCTGACTTAGCTTAGGATCATAAATTTGGGTGTAGCGTACGGAATCATAAACTTTTATTAAGCGAAGTTTGTATTTTTTCAACCTTTACTTTTTAACAATTTCAACCCTTCCCTTTCGCTCAATGCAGATAAATCTTGTTTCTGAATAAATTCCTTTATTTTCTTTGGTTCTATTTTAGAATACTCCCTGAGTGACCATCCAATAGCTTTCTGGATAAAGAATTCATCCTTTCCTTGCAGACGTTCAATTAAATTAAATAACAATTTCAAATCTGTATTTTCTTTATATCCAAGTTGAAATAGCAAACAGGTCCGCTGAAGCCAGATATCATCACTGTCCATCCATTTTGAAATATATTCATCCCTTAACTCCGGAAACATTTTAAAAAATTCCCCAACAAGTTTTTTAGATATGAAATCCACCGTGTCCCACCAGGATTTATTAGTTATCATATATTCAAATAAAGAAATAATATCTTCTTCGAATCCCTTTTTATACTTTTCCAGAAGCTCCAATGCAAAATATTGATATTCTCTTTCCGGAAGTTTCCATAATTTCCTTATAACAACATCGATATCATCATAGTCAGGCCGCTCTGCCTTTCTCATAAATTCCTGGGTCACCTTACGTCTTGTTTGTGCTTTTATACCAAAAAAATCAAAATTTCCTTTCATGTATTCAATTTGTTTTTTAGCATTTTCCGGATTAGATTTTTCCATAAAAGCCTGCCTAATTTTTGCAATATAATCATTAACTTCAAACCCCATAATAGTCACCCGCCTTACAAGATTATTTTAAAACTTTTTAAAAATTGTTTCATTATTTTTTTGGATCTATTTGACAAATCTTCATTATAATTATGAGAATATCTATCTGCAAATCCATGTTCTCCATCAAATATTTTTATAGAGGTTGCCTTCGTACTCCTTACCATCTATCCTAATTTTGGCCCCACCCTTTGAAGGATGGTTAGAATTCTTAACCGTGATGTTGTAGGTTGCGCCCCTGAACTTTCTTTTGATCTTGTAACCATCCCACTCCTTTGGGACGCAGGGGTCAACCCTAAGTCCATTGAACTCAGGTCTCACCACCAAAATGAAGTCGATTCCGACCCTATGCATCCAAGACGCGGTGCCCGTGAGCCAAGAGTGGCCAGCTTCCCCAAAGTCGGGATGGTTCGGTCCTGTTATGTACTCAGCGTAAATATACGGTTCCAACTTGTAAACATCCTGATTATCACAGACACTGGTGGGCAAGGACTGTTTATAATAGTGATAAGCCATATCACCCCCTCCAAGGATATTAGTTGTTCTTTGGAAATATTATATTCTATCTCGTCTTTAACTACTGGTAGCATATGCTCTAACTGTTCAGGCATTATTGTGCTTATAAAAAGCCTATAGCTTTTTTCCTCTCTAAGTCAGAAGTCGTCACAGTTACATACACAACATTGTTTTTAAAAAGGTTAGTTATAACCTTGCGGGTGGCTACACAAAATATTTTCCTATTTTGCTAAAATTAAAGTGTTCCTGGTTATAAATAACTAATCGGTTACCTTTTTTCCGAGGACGACCTCGTTTGCCAGTAGGTTCAGGAGGCAAGTCATTAAGTACAGTATCAACTCTAACATTGTCAATAAGCTCAAGATTATTATATTTTTTAACAGTTTCTAATACTTCTCCTTTAGGATACCAGTTATCACAGCAAAGTATAACCATCTTATAGTTTTTAAGTATCCCCATAACCCAGTTAATCATTTCTGATGCTATCTGTAGCTTTGATTCGGCAGGATTATCTTTTTTAATCTGTAACCTATGAGTACTTTGAGATAATAGATAACCTGCTTTTTAAAGAACATAGGAATTTTAAGAATTAATCCTACAAAACAATGTCCATTAAGATAGTTAGAGCCATTCCGAGCAGTGTGGTCAAAAAGTTCTTTCCGACATTCAAAGTGGACACCGAATTTTGCCTGCAAGGTATCATCAATAACAACAAATATGAATAATGGCTTTAAGACTTTTGGTATATAGGACAAAGCTATCTTTACAGTAGTTCGCATAAGATATTTTAAATTCAGTTTGGTATATGAAAGCAGGTAGTAGTATGAATTCAACGACTTGTTTGTTACTTTTTTTAGAAACCATTTATGCATAAAACTAACAGATTGAATACTGGTCATAGTGATAATTCCAATACATAACCAAATAAATTTTATCCTGGTTGGGTTTGTAAAAAATCTGGTATATTGAAAAAAATACGAAAAAAGTATTCCAATTGTCGAGGTTTTATGATATTCTTTTATTAAGCGCTTGATAGTATCATCTCCTTTGGGTAGGATATGCTTTCAAGCGCTAATATATATTATTTTGAGTTATTGGTCCAGCTTTTTGGCAAATATTTCCTCTATTTTTTGTAAAGTGGTAATTTTTCTCCTTGAATGAAGTAATTCAAAAATGACGAGAATACAGAAATTATGAGTTCTTGTCCTACATTTATTTCTTGAAATTTTGCCTTGATAACTTCTTTCTCTTTTTCTTCTTTTATCTTTCCTATATACAAGATATCTCTTAAATCCTTAGAAATATTTATACTATAGTCGTTTTGATTAAAAGTGAAAGTTGTTGATGGAATGGGATTAAAATTAATTAATTGTTCTTCCATGGTTAGT
Organism: Petrotoga sibirica DSM 13575; assembly: GCF_002924625.1. Taxonomy (GTDB): domain Bacteria; phylum Thermotogota; class Thermotogae; order Petrotogales; family Petrotogaceae; genus Petrotoga; species Petrotoga sibirica. Next base: position 13,418 of record NZ_JAHC01000017.1, read on the forward strand.
TGATTTACTTGGTTACTGAAGGTTCTTTTCTTGTAAGTATCTAGTGCTTTAACATGTTCTTCAATCGCACAATAGATGTTAGAAGAATTAGCTAAAAGAGATAAGCTTAGCAAAATATACATCAAAAACATAACTTTTCTTCTCATAATGTAGCCTCTCCTTTCTTGATGAAAGGTTGCATATGAATACAAATTACATATTTTATTTTTGGCTGTATAATAAAAATGGTTGATGAGGTACTTGACAAAAGGGGTAAAAAAAGATATCGCTCCTCATTGAACAAAAAACAAAAAAATAAAAAGAGAGAGAGGAGCGATATCATAAGCAACAAAATTATAGCACAAATACTGGGTATTGATAAAGGCTTTAAGTTAAAAGACAGAAAAGATTTGAAAAAGAGGGAGAGATTTATTTTGAAGTGGGATATTCGAAAAAGATAGAGATACCAGAATGCCCGTATAAATGTAAAGAATGTAATGACAAGCGAGAATACATAGTACGTAACGGTAAAGCAAAAGAAAGGATCATCAAGGCTGAAAAAGTTGGGACACAAAGAATATATCTGATACACAGACCACAAAGACACATGTGTAAAAAAACAGGGAAAAGCTTCAGAAATGAGAAGATAAGTTATAGATGGCAAAAGATAACAGAAGCAGCTCTCGATATGAGAGTCTCGTTTAAGAATGCAGTCAAAGAAGAATTACCTGGAGTGAAAGTAGTAGCGGACCATTTTCATGTAGTAAAAGACGCACAGAAAAAGCTAAGAGAAAGTATAAAGATAGAGGAAGAGGTAACGAATAACAATAAAAAGATACCTGTAAGATTATTCTTTATATTGTAAACAGTTATCCTTTCTGAGCTGAAACTACTCAACAAAAAAAGCTGTATTACCCTTGTCATCATCTCTTCAGTCTATTCTATCAACCATATTTGACAAGGAGCCTGCGTTAGCTTTCTTAAGAAGTGGCTTTATGATATAATTATTACTACAAAAATGTATTGATGAAAATTTTTCAAAAAGCTTTTAAAACTATTTGACATTGTAGGAGGGATGTTTTGAGACAAAAATTATTTGTGTTGCTTTTTTTTATTATTTTTACGTTATCGACCTTTGCCACAGTTTTTGATGATTTTGTTTACTACGTAGATCTTCAAACAATGCATGAATCAGATGATCCATATTTAAAGATCCTTGGAGGCTTGTTGAAACGATGGGAAACGGGATTATCGATGTATGTAGACAATTTGCAACTTTCAGATCTAGTGCTGTTTCCTGATGATGAGACAACCCTAAAGATATTAAAAGAGTCAGACCCTTATTTTTACCTTGAACCTACCAAATTGTTTGAAGAAGCCCTAAGAGAATACCCTGATTCAATAATAATAAATTCTATGTATCTTTTTTTCAACTTCCAATATTGGCAAAATTCTTTGAACCCATCTGTAGCGAAAGAAATCTTTGAATATTCTGAAAAAATCGAAAGGCTTGTGGGAGGGAAAACTCCCTATACTGTTTATTACCAAGGACAAATCCTATCAAAATCTAAAATATATAATGATCCTCAAAAGGCTTATAATGATTTAAAAGGAATCTATCTCACTTACAATTACGATAAAAAAATAATTGAATCATTGGTAGAAATAAGTTTTCAAACAAATAACTACGACATTATAAAAGACCTATATAATACTTATATGAATTTAAAAGGGCAAAATGCTCAAACTTTACTGTACTTTTCAAAAATTTTTTACAACATGGGAGAAACGGAAAAATCTAAGGAAATAGCCCTTTCTTTAATTCCAGTTTCAAAGGACTCATCAATTCTATCTGAAACATACGAATTTTTAGGTGACATAGAAAACATTTACGGAAAACAGATAGAATATTATCAAAAAGCTTTAACCCAAGACAAGGAAAACGGAAGAATAATGTCTAAATTGGGGTTAACTTACTATCGTTGGGATAAAAAAGAATATGGCCAATTAGCTAGATACTTTCTCAATGGTGCTCAAAGTCGTAACTATGTCACCGAAGAAATGGAAAAAGCTCTAAGAGAATTGAGATCGAGAGTTGTATTTGAAATTTTCCTTAAGTATCTATTACCCTTGCTGTTAGGAGTAGCTTTTGCATTATGGTTGCTATATTATTTGGATAAAAAAAGGAAGGTCAAGGAACACGAACAAATATTTAAAGAGCAGAATAATAAATAAGGAAGCTAATAAGTTCAATACAGGAGGAATTATTTTGGAATTAGGCGAAAAATTTGAAGAGCTTATGAAAGTAATGAAAAGATTGAGAGGACCAAAAGGTTGCGATTGGGACAAAGCCCAAACACATGATAGTTTGAAACCCTATATAATTGAAGAAGCTTATGAATTGGTTGATTCTATTGACGAACAAGATATAACAAAAATAAAAGAAGAGTTAGGAGATATATTACTCCAAGTTGTTTTTCATTCCACTATTGCTGAAGAAAACAATGAGTTTTTTACTATTGAAGTGATAAATGAACTGATCGAAAAGTTAGTCAGAAGACATCCGCATGTTTTTGGAGATGAAAAAGTATACTCTTATGCCAGATGGGAGGAAATAAAAGCAAAAGAGAATGGAGAGAAGAACTTTAGTAGAATCGGTAAACTTAACAAAGCCTTACCAGCACTGTCACTGGCAAGAAGAATTCAAGAAAACGCTGCTGCGGTGGGGTTTGACTGGTTAGAAGTGAAAGACGTGCTCGATAAAGTAAAAGAAGAAGTGGAAGAACTTAATGAAGCAAAAACCCAAGCAGAATTAGAAGAAGAGTTTGGGGATTTATTATTTGCACTGGTTAACTTGGCTCGTTTTTTAAAGATAGATCCGGAAGTATCTTTAAGAAAGGCGAGTGAGAAGTTTATAGAACGCTTCAACCAGATGGAAAAAGCAATTGAAAAAGATGGAAAAGAATTTGAAGCTTTAAATTTAGATGAGTTAGACAAATATTGGGAATTCATTAAAAAAGAGGAAAAGAGGTGAAAATTAGGTGGAAATAGGCATATTTGGCCTTCCATTAACGGGTAAAACTACTATTTTTTCCCTTTTAACCGACTATAAAATAGAGGATAGTTATAAAAGAGAGGCTATCAAAAGAACGGCTATTATCAAAGACGAAAGAGTTAATTCTCTCGCACGTTTATACAAGCCTAAAAAGATTATCTTTGCTAGTTTAGATTTTATCGATATTCCAAGTTACGACCACAAAGGGGATCCAAAAGAAAAAACGAGAATTTTTCAGATGATACAAAATGTTGATGCTTTGCTTTTGGTTATAAGATCGTTTAAAAACCCCTCGGTACCTTGGCCTGAAAATGCTGATAATCCAATAAAACAACTAGAAATTTTAAAAACAGAACTAATTTTCAGAGATTTAGAAATTGTAGAGAATCGATTAGAAAGGCTTGAAACGCAAAAGAAAAAGACAAAATTCTCAGTAACAGAAGAAAACGAAGAAAAAATTTTGTTGAAAATAAAAGAAGTTTTGGAGGATGAGGTTTTTGTTTCAAAGATGGAATTGAGTGAAGAGGATAAAAAATTAGTTGGCTCTTTAGCTTTATTCACTTTAAAACCCATCATCGTCTGTGTCAACGTCGATGATGACCAATTTACAAAAGATAGCTATGAATATAAGGAACAGATAATTGAAGAATGTAAAAAACAGAATTTTGCGTATATTGAGATAGACGGAAAAATAGAAGTAGAAATAAACGAGCTTGAGAATGAAGAAGAAAAAAGATTATTTCTGGAAGATTTATCAATTAAAGAACCTGGTGTTGAAAGATTAGCAAAAATTGTGTATAATCATGTTGGACTAATTTCCTTTTTCACCGTCGGAAAAGACGAGGTAAGAGCATGGACCGTAAAAAAAGGCAGTACAATGAAGGAAGCTGCGGGGAAAATACATTCTGATTTTGAAAAGAATTTCATTCGCGCAGAGGTTATGAAATACGAGAATTTAATTAAATACGGAAGCGAAGAAAAAGTAAAAGAACAAGGACTTTGGAGATTGGCTGGTAAAGATGAAGTATTAGAAGATGGAGAAATATTAAACATTAGAGCTAATGCTTGATTAGAGGGGTGACCTAATGATACTTGTCACAGGAGGAGCTGGGTACATAGGTTCTCATTTGGTCAAAAGGTTGCAAGATCAAAATAAAGAAGTAGTAGTTTTTGATAATTTTGAAAAAGGTCATAAGTGGGCTGTCAAAGATGTACAAGTCGTTGAAGGAGATCTTAGAAACGAAAAAGATATTGATTATGTATTTGAAAATTACAAAATAGATGAAGTATATCATTTCGCAGCTTTTTCATTGGTTGGTGAATCAATGAAAGAACCTTATAAATATTTTAAAAACAATATATGTGGGACATTGAACCTTCTGAACAGTATGCAAAAACACAAAAGTAGGTACATAGTTTTTTCTTCTACCGCTGCTGTTTATGGAGAACCTAAAATAGTCCCCATCACTGAAGATCAAACTAAGAATCCCACAAACATCTATGGTCAATCAAAATTAATGGTTGAAGAAATACTAAATTGGTATTCTAAACTTGATATTATAAGGTATGTAGCTTTAAGATATTTCAATGCTGCCGGGGCATATTTTGATGGCAGTATAGGTGAAGCTCACGAACCGGAAACTCACTTGATCCCATTAGTTCTGGAAACAGCTTTAGGAAAAAGAGGCAAGCTGTACGTTTATGGAGATGATTATCCAACCAAGGACGGAACACCCATTAGAGACTATATCCATGTTATGGATTTGATAGAGGCCCACATTTTAGCTATGAAATGGATGAAGGAAAACGAAAAATCTGACGTATTTAATTTAGGTAACGGGCAAGGATTTTCCGTTTTAGAGGTTATTAAAGCATCCGAAAAAGTAACTTCAAAAAAAATAAATTACCAAGTAGTAGAAAGAAGACCTGGCGATCCTGCTGTTTTAATAGCTTCCTCAAAAAAAGCAAAGGAGATCCTAAACTGGCACCCTCAACACAAGGAATTAGAAAAGATAATATCCGACGCTTGGAATTGGCATAGAAATAAAGATAAAAAAGGATTAGGAGGATAACATATGGAGACAGTAGAGATAAAAAAATGGATAAGAGACATACCAGATTTTCCAGAAAAAGGCGTTATATTTAGAGACATTACCCCACTTTTGAAAAATCCTGAAGTATTTAAATATTCACTTAACAAAATCGTCGAATTGATAAAAGATTGGGATTTTGATTGTATTGTATCCCCTGAGTCAAGGGGGTTTATATTTGCCACACCTTTAGCTTATATCATGGATAAAGAATTCGTTCCCATCAGAAAACCAGGAAAACTACCTTACCAAACTTATTCGATCTCTTACGAATTGGAATATGGTCAAACATCCCTGGAAATGCATGTTGACGCGATTGAAAAAGGTGAAAAAGTCATAGTTGTTGATGATGTGTTAGCCTCGGGAGGTACTACAAAAGCCATAAAAGAATTAATAGAAAGAGCTGGAGGAGAAACCGTTGGAGTTGTTTGTCTTGCCGAACTAACCTATCTAAACCCAAGAGAAAATCTAAAAGATTTGGAAATTGCTAGCTTGATATATTATTGAAAGTATAATTTAATTGTAAGAAGGGGGAAAAAAGATGAATGGAATAAAATTTGATTTCTCAAATGTTATTCATCCCAATATAGAAAATGGATTAACGGAGGAAGAAATAAACCAACACGCCAATAGAATTCAAGATATTGTGGAAATGATAAAACAAAAAAATCCTGGCTTTTTGAGTCTACCTTTCACAAGGGTTTACATAGATAGAGTTTTGGATTTAAAAACGTGGGTACAAAGTTTTGAAAGTGTAGTAGTTTTAGGAATAGGCGGTTCAGCATTAGGAAATCAAGCACTGCAAACAGCGCTCAATCCATTGAATTATAATGTTTTATCTAAAGAAATAAGAAAAACTCCTAAAATCTTCATTCTCGATAATGTTGACCCTGATTTCATAGCGTCCGTATTAGATCAAATCGATCCAAAGACTACTTTGTTCAATGTTATATCAAAATCCGGTACAACAGCCGAAGCCATGGCAAATTATTTGGTTGCAAGAGGAATAGTAGAAGGATTTGGATTAGACCCAAAAGAACATTTTCTATTCACCACCGACCCAGAAAAAGGTATATTGAAAAAAATAGCTGAAGAAGAAGGAATAAAAACCCTAGATATACCCCCTTCAATTGGTGGCAGGTTCAGTGTTTTGACCCCTGTTGGTCTTTTATCAGCTTTGGCAAGCGGAATAGATATAATTGATCTATATAACGGTGCCAAGGAAATGCATCAAAGGGTTATTAATCCAAACATTTGGGAAAATCCCTCTGCTTTTAATGCCCTAGTCCATTATCTTTATTACCAGAAAGGTTACAATATTTCTGTAATGATGTCATACTCAAACAAATTATATCTACTAGCTGATTGGTACAGACAATTATGGGCAGAAAGCATTGGGAAAAAATACAATTTAAAAGGTGAAGTCGTGAACGTTGGTCAAACTCCAATAAAAGCATTAGGTACAACAGACCAACATTCCCAAGTTCAACTATATAACGAAGGGCCTTACGATAAGGTAATCACTTTCATACAATTAGAAAATTTCGAACGAAACATAAAAATCCCTAACATACACTGTGATCTTCCTGAGCTATCTTATCTGGGAGGTAAAAATCTTTCAGCCCTTTTGAATACAGAACTAGCTGGTACGGAATACGCTTTGACAGAAAACAATAGACCAAATCTCAAAGTTATTTTCCCTCAGATCAATCCCTTCAATGTGGGACAATTCATATTCGCATATGAATTTCAAACAGCAGTGATGGGAAGTCTATTAGAGATAAACCCCTATGACCAACCCGGTGTCGAATTAGGTAAAAAGGTTACTTATGCTATGATGGGAAGGAAAGGATACGAAGATTTCAACATCGAGGTAGAAAACAAACTTAAAAGCAAAAAACAGGTAACGATGTAAAAATGGTAATAGGAATTACAGGCCCTGCAGGATCTGGAAAAAGCACTGTATCAAAGATAATAAAAACAATATACAAAAATAAGGCATCCATAATCGATGTGGATAGGTTAGGACACGAGGTCTTAACCTATCTTTTTATTAAAGAGAAATTAAAAGAAAACTTTGGAGACGAAATATTTGACGATAATAACAATATTTCAAGATCCAAACTTGGAGAAATAGTTTTTTCAAATAAAGAAAAGTTAGAATTATTGAATCAGATTGTCCACCCAGAAATTCTTAAAAAAACTGAACAAATAGTGAGAAAAATTTCAAATAAAAATGATATAATAATTGTAGATGCAGCTTTGCTTTTCAAAATAGGAGTGGACAAATTATGTGATAAAATTATCTACGTAGATGCCCCAGAAGAATTACGTATTAAAAGGCTGTCAGAAAATCGCGGTATCCCCTTGGAGAGATCAAAAAATATCGTTGAATCACAAGATTACAAAGACTATAAACATTATGATTTTAAAATATGGAACGCTGGTAATTTTGATCAATTGTACAAAGAAATAGAAAAAATTATCCAAAACTTATGAGGAGGTGTTTGGAGTGAAGAAAGTTGTTACCATTCTTTTTACAATTTTACTTGTTTCTTTTGCTTTTTCTCAAGTCGAAATTGAGTTTTGGCACGCGATGGGTGGGCAACTGGGAGAGACGTTGAACTCCTTAGTCGATACCTTTAATAGGGAAAACCCAGATGTTCACGTCTCAGCTATCTATGTAGGGAACTACAGCGCTTTAAACCAAAAGTTACTTTCTACAATCACCGCTTACTCCCAAGGAAGTACTACAGACCTTCCGACTTTATCCCAAGCTTACGCAAACTGGACGGCAATGTACCTTTTTTCTGGTGTAGTGGAACCACTTAACGGATATATTGAAAATGATTCCGCGTTTAAGGATGCTTGGGATAATCAGATATTCCCTGTTCTAAAGGATATAGTTACTTGGGGAGACACTGTATACGGAATCCCATTCAACAAATCTGTTTATGTTTATTATTATAACCCTGATCTCTTTGATCTATTTGGAGTTAACCCCCCCAAAACTATGAATGAGTTGTTTGAAGTAAGTGAACTTTTAACAATGGATTTGGATATGGATGGAGAAACAGATCAATATGGATTAGGTGCGAGAAACTTTATCGACGATTTTCAGATATTTTTATATGCACATAACGTAACATTCTTAGAATACGTTGGTGACGGTAAATACAAGATTGTTTTACCTGAAGAAGAAACAAAAGAAGTTTTAAGATACATAAAGAACCTGAAAGATTCTGGATACGCCCTGTTCCAAAACGCATATTTGGATCCCCAGTTCGGCTCAGGAGAAATCGCTGCTTACATGGCAACTGTTGCAGGCTTAACTTATGCCGAAAAATCTTCCAGAGGGAAACACGGGGTTGCTTGGGCTCCATTGCCTTCTGTAGATGGTGTCCCTCGCTCACCTATAGCTGGAACAGATTTGATAATGTTTAATTGGGTAAGCCAAGAGCAAAAAGACGCAGCATGGAGATTCCTTAAATTTTTGATGGACCCCATTAACGTTGCATATTGGTCAATAAATACCGGATATGTTCCAATAAGAAGAGATGTTGAAGAAGTTCCACAGTGGAAAGCTCATACGGCAAGAGATGATAAACCAACTATTGCACTTAAAGAATTAGAAACCGCTATCCCAGATCCAAAACCTGCAGCATGGAACAATATAAGAGGTGACATCAGCACAGTATTTGCTAACTTCCTAAATGATATGGCCACAGTAGACGAGACATACGATGCTATTGTGAATACTTTAGAAACAGGATTAAAGGAGACAGGTGAATACGCTGAATAATAAATAATAATCATCAAAACCCCAGGTAGAATCAGAACCTGGGGTTTCATTTTGGTGGAGTTGATGGGATTCGAACCCACGACCTTTGCCTTGCGAAGGCAACGCGCTCCCGCTGCGCTACAACCCCTTCTTTTTATATTATATCAAAATTCATCAAAGAATTAAACTTCTTGTATAATTCCATCTCTAATTTGAATAATTCTATCAGCTCTTTTTGCAATATTCGAATCATGGGTAACTACCACAAGCGTTGTTCCCTTTTCTTTTCTTATTTCCTCCAAAAGGTTTATTATTATTTCACCATTTTCACTGTCAAGATTTCCAGTTGGCTCGTCAGCCCATATAACCTCTGGCGAATGTATTATAGCCCTTGCAATTGCAACTCTTTGTTGCTCTCCACCTGATAGCTCATAAGGGAATCTTTCTACTTTATTGTCAAGCTTAACTTTTTTTAAAACTTCGTAAGCCTTTTCTTTTGAGGTTTTATTCTTTTCTCCTAAGATTAACAAAGGCATTTGGACATTTTCTAAAACCGTTAAAACCGGAATTAGATTAAAAAATTGAAACACAAAGCCCATGTTTTTGGCTCTGAAGGAAGTCCGTTCTTCTTCTTTCAAATTTTGGAATGGAACCCCTTTAAAGTATATCTCGCCGCTTGTAGGATTATCTATTGCAGAAAGGCAATTAAGCAAGGTCGTTTTACCTGAACCTGAAGGTCCTAATATACCAATAAATTCACCTTTTTTAATCGTTAAGGTAATGTTCTTTAAAGCCTCTACTTTTACTCTTTTATCGTTGTACACTTTGTACAATTCGATCGCTTTTATCAAAGCACTATTTTTATTCTCAACTTCCATTATCCTATCTCCCTCAAACTATCTGCTGGTGTGATTTTAGTTATTAAAAACGAAGGTATCATCAAGGTTAGAAAAGTGATTAAATACACCATTCCAACTATTCCTACTACATTCAACAAAGGAAAATAAAAATCAACATTTCCTAAAAGATGAAAGATGGCGAAAACGATATCCTTTGCGACTAGGTAACCTCCAACAAGACCGATGAAAGCTCCTACGGAAACAATGCTGAAATTTTCAATGAGAAGCCCCTTAGTTATATCTTGTGAGCTTGAACCAATAGCCCTTAGAGTCCCGATTATTCTTTGGCGAATTATACATGACCTTACAGAGTACAGCGCCAGTCCTGAAAATCCACTAATCAATCCAAGATAAAGCATCCCCGTTGCAAGGGAAATTATACCATCGACTCCATTATAAATGTTTTGTAATTCCTCCTCTATAAAAATGGGGAAATCAAAAGTTGACATATATTTCTGTTTAATTTCATCTATATTTTCTTTAGGCACATTTCCTAAAAGTATATCGATACTTTTCACACTATTAGGTTTAGAAATTATATTTGTAACATATTTTACAGGAATTGTAATATCTTTTAAGTTAAAAAAACCCACAACATCATAAGAAACGTTAGATGCTCCACCTAAGGGCGTAATAGAAGAAAGTTTGCCCCTGACGTACTCTGGGACTTTTTCTTCATCACTAAATTTTCCATAAAGAACGGTATTTTTACTCTTTAGTTCCTCTCTCCAAACTGTTACTGATTCCGATGGAATTATCGCCGATTCAAGAAAAGTATTGTCTACAAAAGCTATAATCTGTGAGTTGATCATGGCAACTTGAACCTTAGTGGGCTTTTCTATTCCTTCATAAACCGCTATATCATCAGAAAAAAACAAGTTTTTTATAGGATTTGATACAACCAGAAAATTGTATCCAAATAATCCTTCTTTCATAGAAGTGTCAACAAACCTAACCAAATTCGCTGGTATGGAAGAAATAACAATCAAACCAAAAATAATTATACCAAACATCAAAGAAAGCATTAAAACTCTCACGGGGAATCTCTCTACATACGAAAATCCCAAAAGAAAAGGAACACTCTTCTTTGAGGAAAACACCTTAGAAAACCTTCTTAAAATTGGAATTATAGAAGTAAAAAAAAGAACGACGATGAAACCGAATAAAAAAGATCTTTGAAAAATAAAATTAAAAGTTAATACTCCTGAAGAGAGACCAAAATATGTTTTACTAAGTATCATAAGAAAAATGGATAACCCAACATTAAATAGAGGATTTTTGAATACAAATACTAAACCCAAGGAAATTAGTATTAATCCTGGGATTTCAAACTCATTTGCAAATGAAATCAGCAGAAAACCTGATATAATAAAAAGAATGGAAAACCACCCGTTAATACCATGAGGAACATATGCCTCCACATCCTTTTTCAAGGATTCTACGGGAAAATTGTTGGAAATATGTAACCCTTTAATCATAAAAATAACCAAGGGTATAATAATACCTATTAAAAAACCAAATATTATTGTTCTAACACTTAATTCATAAGGAACGGTTGTGAAACTTCCCAAAGTTTCGAAAGTTAGACCTGATACAATTTCACCAAGTTGATTTAACAGGACAGCTCCGAATTTCGCCCCCAAAAGGACTCCTATTATAGAAGATATCCCAAAATACAACAGGGCTTCCATAAAGAAAAGAAATAAGATCTTATACCTTTTAAAACCTAAAATCCTTAAAATACCTACCGTTTTTTCTTGCTCGTTTGCAAAATTATTCCCGAAAACTATAACTAATATTAAACCAGCCAATATTGAAAAAGAACTAAAGGCAAAAACAATATATCCCAGAATTTCATTTACTGGGGAATTTAAAAAATCTTCTTTTATATTATTAATCTCCAAATTTGAAGGAAGGGAAATATTAGAAATATCTACATTTTCAGATTCAACAAAATCTACATAAGCTTTTGAAGGAAAAACTGTATTGCCTTTGAAATCTGATACATTAACAAAAACCGATCCTGGATATTGCGCCATCTCTCCTCGATAATTCAAAAAACCCTTCTCACCAACATAGTTAATCTCTAAATTCTTTGAACCTCCAGGCATATGAATTGTAATGGTTTCTCCTTCGTTAAGTCCAAATTCTTTTGCTATCTCTTTAGATATAACTACTTTACCGGGGCTTAAATCAATATTTTGACCCACAAAGTTTGAAAGACATTCTTCTTTAACCGCAACAACCAGAACTTCTAAAAAACGTCCATTATGCTCTATTCTTCCCAAACTTTCTGAAACCGGTAGAATATTCTTTATTTGGGGATTGCTTTTTATATCGTCTAAAATCATTTGTGACAAAGGAAAAGAGAGAAAAAATGATGTCCTGTTATTAACAATAAAGGCATCTGCTTGACCAAAATTAACTTCCACTTGAGTTTTTCTATAGGAAACTATCGAATCATTAAGGGAAAGAGAAGAAACAGTTAATAAAGAAGGAATGATAGTCCCCAATACTAACAAAATACTTACTTGCCATCTCTTTAAAAAATTACGAAGGGCAAATTTCCAAAAAAACACTAAACCATCTCCCAAAACGCATTATTCGCTGTATAGTGTTATTTTATCAAATTACTTTCAAAAATACTAAGGTTTAACAAAAAATATATCAAAATTGATTACATAATAAAATGAGTTTGTGAACGTAGCAAAGTTTTTCACGGACATTTAATATTATCTAATGCGTGACATACAAAAGAATAAAAAAAGGGGTAAAATATTACATGTATAAAAAAGTTAAGTTATTTTTTATAAAAACATTACAAAAGCATTATAAAAGAGGTGAGTAAGTTGAAAATAGTAGGTCCAGAACAAGCAATTTCGTTTATTCCCGATGGAACTACCTTAATGATAGGAGGATTTTTGGGCGTTGGAACACCAGAAACTTTGATAGACGAACTAATAAACAAAAGGAAAAGTAATCTGACAGTTATATGCAACGATACCTCTTTTGAAGACAAAGGGGTTGGTAGATTAATAGCTAGCAAACTCGTAAAAAAAGTTATAACCTCACATATTGGAACAAACAAAGAAACTCAAAGACAATACATGGAAAACGAGTTGGAAGTTGAGTTTGTCCCTCAAGGCACATTAATAGAACAAATTAGAGCTGGGGGTGCTGGTCTTGGAGGCATATTAACGCCAACAGGGATAGGAACTATAAGGGAAGAAAGCAAACAACTCATTGAAATAGATGGGGAAAAATATATTCTCGAAAAAGCTCTTAGAGGAAAAGTGGCTCTTGTTAAATTCAACAAGGCTGATCATCTTGGAAATTTACATTGTTCATTCACCGCAAGAAACTTTAATCCTGTTATGTCCTTAGCTTGTGATATCGTTATTGCCGAAGTAGATGAACTTGTTCCAACAGGTAGTATACATCCTGATGAAGTTCACATTCCAGGTGCCATAGTAGATTACGTTGTTATAAGGGGTGAAAAACGATGAATGAAAAAGAAAGGATCGCCAAGAGGGTCGCAAAAGAACTGAAACCAGGAAATATCGTCAACTTAGGAATTGGCTTGCCCACTTTGGTATCTAACTTTGTGTCTAAAGATGCTCAAATATTTTTCCAAGGAGAAAACGGTATTCTTGGAATAGCTTCCGAGATTCCTGAAGAAATTTCTAACTCCAACTTAATCAACGCAGGTGGAAAATATGTGGATATAATCCCCGGTGCAATGACATTTGATTCTGCTTTTTCTTTTGCGTTAATTAGAGGTGGTCATGTAGATGTAACCGTTCTTGGAGCTTTTCAAGTTGATCAAGAAGGACACTTAGCGAACTGGATAGTCCCTGGAAAAGTTATCGCTGGCATGGGTGGAGCAATGGACTTAGTTACCGGTGCAAAAAAAGTTATAATAGCAATGACACACACCTCAAAAGGTACCCCGAAAATAATTAAAAAGTGTTCTTTACCTTTAACCTCGATTAGAAGAGTCGACCTTATAGTAACAGAGTTTTCTGTCATTGAGCCAACCGATAATGGGTTATTATTAAAAGAAATTTCCCCTGACATTACATTGGAAAATTTAAAAGAAATAACCGATGCTGAACTGATAGTTCCAAATGACTTAAAACTTATGGAACTCTAACTATCCTTTTTTATGATAATCTTAACCTTGGATAAAAACAATCTTGAAACCTTTATTATTCGATATTTCTAAGGAGGGACAATAAATGGAAAAAGCGATTATACGCGTAAGAATGAGTTCACAAGACGCTCATTATGGAGGCAACTTAGTGGACGGGGCAAAAATCCTACAATTATTTGGAGACGTTGCAACAGAGTTGCTCATAAAACATGATGGTGATGAGGGTTTATTTAAAGCATACGATTATGTTGAATTTATCTCTCCTGTTTATGCAGGAGATTATATTGAAGCAGAAGGAGAGATAATAAAGGTTGGAAATACCTCTAGAACTATGAGCTTTGAAGCCAGGAAGGTTATAACAAAGAGAGCGGATATAAGTGACTCTGCTGCAAATTACCTTGAACAACCCATAATAGTTTGTAAGGCGAGCGGTACATGTGTAGTACCAAAAGGTAAAAAAAGGAAGTGAAAAAATGGAAAAGCTAATTATCACTGCAGCCTTAACTGGAGCCGAAGTAACTAAAGAGCAACAACCTGCCTTGCCAATATCTCCTGAAGAAATAGCTCAAGCAGCTTACGATTGTTATTTAGCTGGTGCTTCTATTGTTCATGTCCATGCAAGAGATCAAAAAGGCAATCCAACACAATCTTTAGATGTATACAAAGAGATTAAAGAGAAGATAGAAAATAGATGTAATATCATCTTTCAACCATCTACCGGTGGATCTGTTTACCACACTTTTGAAGAAAGAAGGCAACCCTTAGAACTAAACCCAGAGATGGCTACTCTATCAGCTGGAACAACAAACTTCGGAAAAGATATTTTTTTAAACACTGAGGAATACATCGAAAAATTTGCTCTTGAGATGAAACGGAGAAAAATCAAGCCAGAGATAGAGATATTTGAAAGGGGGCATATAAATAACGCTCTAAAGCTAGAAAAAATGGGTTTATTAGGCAGACCAATTCACTTTGATTTTGTAATGGGTGTTCCAGGAGCTATACCTGGCGAAATCGATGACCTTCTATATCTTGTAAGTCATATCCCACAAAAGAGCACATGGACGGTAGCTGGAATAGGGAAGTATGAACTATCGCTTGCTGTTCATGCCATATTGATGGGCGGACATGTTAGGGTAGGGTTCGAAGATAACATATACTTTAAAAAAGGAGAACTTGCGAAATCTAATGCCCAATTAGTTGAAAGAATAGCCAAAATATCTTTAGAATTAGGAAGAGAAGTTGCTAGACCTGAAGAAGCCCGAAAAATATTAAACATTGGAGGTGAAGAATGAAAAAAGGTTGCCCGTTCGGTTCTCATAGAGTTATCGAACCAAAAGGATTGTTACCTCAAGCCGCAAACAAAATAGATAACTCAACAGAAATATATTCAAATGAGATATTAATAGATGTACTAACATTGAATATTGATTCAGCCAGTTTTACACAGATAAAAGAATCATGTAAAAATGATGCTGAGAAAGTAAAAGAACGTATTATAGAAATAGTAAACGATAAAGGAAAGATGCAGAACCCCGTTACTGGTTCTGGGGGAATGCTTATTGGGATAGTAGAAAAAATTGGTTCGGAATTTCCACACAAAGATTTAAAAGTTGGAGACAAAATTGCCACCCTTGTTTCTCTATCAGGCACACCTCTAAAAATTAACAAAATAAAAAAAATAAATTTGGAAAATGAGCAGGTAGATATACAAGGTAAAGCCATATTATTTGAAAGCGCAATTTATGCTATTTTACCAACAGATATCCCAGAAAAATTAGCCTTATCGGCTTTAGATGTTGCGGGAGCTCCTGCTCAAACTTCTAAATTAGTTAAAAAAGGTGACACAGTCTGCATCATTGGTGGTGGAGGAAAATCAGGAATACTATGCTCTTATCAAGCAATGAAAAATACTAGAGAAAAAGGGAAAGTTATAGTTGCCGAACATTCTGTGGAAAATGCAAAAAGGATAAAAGAGTTGAACTTAGCAGATGAATTAATAATTGCAGATGCAACAAAACCACTTGAAGTATACCAAAAAGTATTAGAAAAAAACAATGGAAAACTTTGTGATGTAACGATTAACAACGTGAATGTCCCTAATACCGAAATGTCATCGATTTTAATAACGAAAGATAGTGGTATTGTCTATTTTTTCTCTATGGCAACATCTTTTACCAAAGCCGCCTTGGGAGCCGAAGGAGTTGGAAAGGATTTAACTATGATTATAGGAAATGGTTACACAAAGGGACACGCGGATTTAACCCTTCAAATATTGAGAGAGTCGAGTGAAATAAGAAATTTGTTTGAGAAATTATATGCATGAGGAGGGGTCATTTATGAATATCCCTAGAAATTACAAGGATATACCCTTATGGAAAGATGTGACGGAAGAAGAATGGAAAGATTGGCATTGGCAACTTAGAAACAGAATTACAGATGTTGAAAAATTAAGGCAGATAATCAACTTAACCCCTGAAGAGGAAGAAGGTATTAAAAACACTTTAAAAACTATGAGAATGGCTATTACCCCATATTTTGCTACTCTAATGGATCCTGATAACGCAAAATGTCCGATTAGGAGACAAGCGGTACCCAGCTCAAAAGAACTGATAAAGGGACCATGGGACCAAATAGATCCACTCCATGAAGATGCAGATTCGCCTGCACCCGGGCTTACCCATAGATATCCTGATAGAGTTTTGTTCTTGATAACCGATATGTGTGCGATGTACTGCAGACATTGCACCAGAAGAAGGTTCGCCGGTCAGTTAGACGCCAACAGAAAAAGAAATGAAATCGATGCCTCACTTCAATACATACGAGATACCCCTCAAGTTAGAGACGTACTTTTATCCGGTGGAGATGCCTTAATGGCTGGAATATCTATTCTAGAATATATACTTAGTGAGCTGAAAAAAATACCACATGTGGAAGTAGTAAGAATAGGGACGAGAGTTCCGGTGGTATTTCCTCAGCTAATTACCGATAATTTAGTTAATGTACTCAAAAAGTACCACCCTCTATGGCTCAACACCCAGTTCAATCATCCAAAAGAAATAACCCCGGAATCTGCTGAAGCTTGCCGAAAACTGGCTGATGCTGGGATCCCACTTGGAAACCAAACAGTCTTACTTAGGGGAGTGAACGACAGCAAATACATTATGATGGAATTAGTCCATGAATTGGTGAAAATAAAGGTGAGACCGTACTACCTATACCAATGTGATTTATCGCAAGGTATAGAACATTTCAGAACATCGGTATCAAAAGGTATAGAGATTATGGAATCCCTTATTGGTCACACATCTGGATTTGCCATTCCCTCATTCGTCGTAGATGCTCCCGGAGGTGGGGGGAAGATCAGAATAATGCCAACTTATTTGATATCTCAAAACAAGGATACTGTGATCTTAAGAAATTATGAAGGCGTAATATCAACCTATCACGAACCCAAAGATACAACCACTGACGTCGATGATTTAATTTATAGAGAAAAATATCAGTGGTTTGGGGTGGCAAGACTGTTTGATGATAAAGAAAAATTAAGCTTGGAACCTGATCTATTAGAAAGACATGAAAGAGTGAAAATGCGCAAAAAATATGGCGAACTAGGGGGTAAAAATGAAATACGAAGAGATAAAAATCAATCAAGTTTATGAAGCTGAAAGAAAAATAACCTCCCAGATGGTAGAATCTTTTGCAGAAATAACAGGGGATAAAAACCCTGTTCATTTAGACGAAGAATTCGCATCTCACACCTTATTCAAAAAAAGAATAGTTCATGGAATGTTGAGTTTGAGCATAGTATCGTCGATTCTTGGTATGGAATTTCCGGGTCCAGGAACTATATATATTAAGCAAGAGGTAAAATTCTTAAAACCCATATACATAGGTGAAAAAATAACGGTTAGAATAACTGTAAAGGACAAAATAGAGGAAAAATCCAGATTAATACTTATAACACAAATTATAAAAGAGGATGGATCTTTGGGAATAGATGGTGAAGCTTTGGTGTTATTCAAAAGCTGAGTATTGCAAGGGGAGTTATAAATTTGAATAGTGTCTCTATTGTTGGACTTGAAAAAAATACTGGAAAAACAGAAACGATAAATTATTTATTAAAGACAATCAATAAAAGAGTTGGAATTACTTCTATAGGCTTAGATGGCGAACCAATAGATCAATTAACCTCTATGCCAAAACCTCACATAGAAATTGTAAAAAGAACAATCTTTGCCACCGCTGAAAAATATTACAAACTAAAAAGATTTCATTCTGAAATCTTATCCGTTGACGATGATTTAAGAACTCCTTTAGGAAGAATAGTGGTATCCAATGCACTTGAAAAAGGCGAGGTAATATTGGCCGGCCCTCAAAAGAGCAAAGACATAAAAACTCTCATAGACAAAATGTTAAAATTAGGAGCACAGATCGTCTTAATAGATGGTGCTTTATCGAGACTAGCTCCTGCTTCCCCAGTCATAACGGATGCTATGATACTTGCAACAGGAGCAGCTGTAAGTCTAAACACCGATGAACTTGTCAAAAAAACCAAATTTGTCACAGATTTGATTCAATTAGAAAGAGAAAATAACAGTGAATTGGAAAATCTTACAGGCGGAATATATGCACTAGGTGAAAGCACTATTAAATTACCCATAAAATCGCTACTCTCTTTTGAAGAATCTGACAAGCCGATTCTTGATTACGGGAAAAAGTTTTATATATGTGGTGCTTTAGGGGAAAGTTTTTTGAATTATCTATGTAAGGAAAAAAATTTAAACGAAATAGAATTAATAATAAACGACTTCACTAAGATATTTGTAAAACCGGAAACTTATTATAAATTCATACAAAAAGGCGGAAAAATAAAGGTACTTCACAGTACAAAATTATTGGCTATAACTATTAATCCTATCTCTCCATATGGATATACTATGGACTCAGATGAAATTATAAATAGACTGAAAGAAGTAATAAACATACCAATAATAAATGTGAGGGAAAGCAAATCGTGGATGATTTAGAATATATTATTCAAAAGTTAGATGTTGTTACTCCCTTAGGGATTAAAAAAATAAAAAATTTAGAATTTTATACCAACCCTATCCAAATAAAACAAGAACTAGATAAAATTGAGGAAGCAATAATGGCAATTAAAAAGGGAAAGAAATCACTAAGCAAAATTAAATCCAACCTCAAATATATAAAAGACATTAACCACACTATAGGAAAACTGAAAAACTGCAATGTTTTGGATGATATAGAACTATTTGAAATAAAATATTTTTCCATATACTATGAAGAAATAAGGAAATTAGTCAATCTTTCTTTTTTAAAACTACCCTCTTTGGAAAATGTGATAGCCGTTCTGGACCCAGAAGGGAATAAACTTCCAACATTTTACATTTACAATTCATACTCTTTTGAACTTGCAACGCTTAGAAGAAAAAGAAAAAAAGCCCCTCAAGAAGAAAAAAAATTATTATACCAAAGAGAAATGGAAATAGAAGAAAAAATAAGATATACCCTTTCTCTAAAATTGAAAGAATACTTGTTAGAATTGGAACAAGCCTTAAAAGATGTTGAGGAATTAGATTTCATATTGGCTAAAGCAGAACTAGCAATTAACCTCACGCTTTCAAAACCAGAACTTTCTAGCAGTATAGAATATGAGGGATTATTCAACCCCCTCATTAAAGAACGATTAGAAAAAAAGAACCAAATATATCAACCTATAAATATAAAATTAGATAAAGGAGTAACTTTAATAACCGGGGCAAATATGACAGGGAAAACAGTAATATTAAGATCTTTGGCTTTATCCCAACATCTTTTTCAATATGGGTTCTACGTTCCCGCAAAGCAAGCAAAGATCAAGCCAGTGGCTAAAATATTTTTAGTTTCAGGGGATTATCAATCAATCTTAAGTGGTTTATCTTCATATGCAGCAGAGATTTTAAAATTAAATGAGATATTAACGTACATTAAGCAAGATGATTGTGTATTGATATTACTTGATGAAATAGCAAGAAACACAAACCCTCATGAAGGAAGATTAATTGTAAAAGCTATCATTAAAATTCTCAACAATTACCATTCTATATCTGTAATTACAACCCATTTCAACGACGTTGCAGAACAAAATATAAAAAAATTTAGAATTAAAGGAATCAAAAAATCCCGACAGAAAATGTATATTTCTCCAACAAACATCACAGAATTAATGGATTATTCTTTAATAATAGACAATAAAGGAAAAGTCCCAGAAGAAGCATTAACAATTGCAAAAATACTCAATATTGATAAAGAACTAATAAAAATGATTGAAGAATTGAAAAAGGAGGAGCAAATGTGAACAAATTAAATTTGGACCCAAATAAAATTGAACATGCCCGAAACTTGGCTAAAAATATCGCCTTGGATGTTCAAGAATATGTTGAGGGAAGATCCACTGTTTCAACCGAAAGAGCGATATGCAGATTACTAGGTATAGATGGTGTCGATAAAAATGATGTACCCTTACCCAACAGGGTTGTAGAACATATAAAAGAAATAGGCTTACTGAACGAAGGAGCTGCATACTTAATTGGTAACGCTTTAATAGAAACGGGATTAACACCTCAAGAGATAGCAGAAAAAATATCGATTGAAGAATTAGATTTATCAAAGATCAAAATAAACACCGACACCCAAATTCAAAAGGCATTGGACCCGTATGTTGATTCAATGATTAATTTGATACAAAAAAACAAAAGAAAAAGAAAAACTTATTTAGAAAAATTAGGTGAAGGTCCTCAACCATACTTATACGTCATTGTAGCGACAGGGAATATATATGAAGACGTCATCCAAGCTCAAGCTGCAGCAAGACAAGGAGCAGACATAATTGCAGTAATTAGATCCACAGGTCAAAGTCTGTTAGATTTCGTCCCATACGGTCCTACTACGGAAGGATTTGGGGGTACTTTTGCCACACAAGAAAACTTTAAAATAATGAGAAAGGCTTTAGATGAAGTTGGGGAAGAGATAGGTAGATACATAAGACTCGTGAATTATGCATCAGGATTATGCATGCCCGAGATTGCAGCTATGGGGGCGATGGAACGATTAGATGTTATGCTAAATGACGCTTTATACGGTATCTTATTCAGAGACATCAACATGAAAAGAACGATAATAGATCAATACTTTTCAAGAGTCATTAACGGTTTTGCTGAAATTATAATAAACACTGGAGAAGATAACTACTTAACAACTGCCGACGCATATGAAGAAGCCCACACAGTCTTAACCTCTCAATTCATAAACGAACAGTTAGCATTAATAGCTGGAATACCTGAAGAGCAGATGGGATTAGGCCATGCATTTGAAATGGATCCGGATATGAAGAATGGTTTTTTATACGAGTTAGCCCAAGCTCAAATGGCAAGGGAAATTTTTCCAAAATCCCCCTTAAAGTACATGCCACCAACCAAACACATGACAGGTAACATTTTCAAAGGGCATATACAAAATGCGATGTTCAACGTAGTTTCAATCATGACTGAACAAGGAATACAATTGTTAGGCATGCTCACAGAGGCTATTCATACCCCTTTTATGTCCGATAGATATCTCTCAATAGAAAACGCAAAATACATATTCAACAATCTAAGAGACATTGCCGATGAAATCGAATTCAAGAAGGGTGGTATCATACACAAAAGAGCGCAGCAAGTACTAGACGAATCCATTGCACTGTTGGAAAAAATGAATGAAGATGGACTGTTCGTTTCTCTTTCTAAGGGAACCTTTGCGAGCATTAAAAGACCCATTGATGGTGGAAAAGGTCTGGAAGGTGTATTTGAAAAAGGGAAACACTACTTTAATCCTTTTATAACAAAAATGTTGGAGGGAAAACAAAGATGAGCGGAGGATCATACTCAACAGAAAAAAAAGATTATGATAATACTCTAAACTTAAAGACAATAAAGCCCTATGGAGACTCAATGAACGATGGAAAAGTACAATTAAGCTTCACACTACCGGTTCCAGATGGAACAGAAGCGATAGAATCTGCAAAACAATTACTGATGAAAATGGGTTTAATAGAACCAATGGTTGTTTATCACAAAGAGCTGACCAAGGATTTTACTTTTTTCATCTGTTATGGAAGCTGCACACATACTATTGATTATACAAAAATTCAAGTCCCCCACATAAAAACTAAAACAATGTCGATGGAAGAAATAGACGAATACATTAGAAAGTATATATGTAGGAAAGTAAAGGTAATAGGAGCTTCAACGGGAACAGATGCGCATACTGTGGGTATAGATGCAATAATGAACCGTAAAGGATATGCGGGACATTATGGTTTAGAAAGATACGAAATGTTTGAAACCTTGAACATGGGAAGTCAAGTTATTAATGAGCTTTTTGTTGCCAAAGCAATAGAATTTCAAGCCGATGCCTTACTCGTCTCTCAAACTGTCACTCAAAAAAATATACATGTAAAAAACCTTACAGAATTAGTAGAATTATTGGAAGCTGAAGGAATCAGGCACAAAGTGATTCTTATAGTAGGAGGTTCCCGAATAACTCATCAATTAGCCAAAGAAATAGGTTTTGATGCAGGATTTGGACCAAACACCTATCCCGAAGACGTTGCGTCTTACATAGCCCAAGAATTATTTCAAAGATTGCAGGAAAACAAATAATAACTTATTCATCTATAGTTGATGATATCTAATAAAGGAATAATCGTTTCTGCCTTTTATAAAAAATAATAAAAAAACAGAAAATTAAAATTCAACAACATTCGATATAATTCTTTTAGCAGTTTGCTGTGCGGCTCTCTTTAGAACTCTCGGTGGAAAGTACTATATATCAAACTTTAGAGTGTCTAAAGACGGTACGGCTTAAAAAAATAGGAGGGAAAGATACAAAATGCCAGAAGTAAAAGAATTTCAAGCAGAAACAAAACAATTACTCAATTTAATAATAAACTCCATTTACACCCACAAAGACATATTCTTAAGAGAGTTGATTTCTAACGCATCAGACGCGCTTGATAAAATTAGATTCTTATCTTTAAAAGACCCTAGCGTTCTACAAAATGATACCGACCTGCAAATAAGAATCGATATAGACAAAGATAACAACTCTTTGATAGTTGAAGATAACGGTATCGGAATGTCTTATGAAGAAGTAATCGAAAACTTGGGAACTATTGCGAAATCAGGCACAAAAAACTTTCTTCAACAACTAAAACTTGCTCAGTCTGAAAACACTATAATAAACCTAATAGGTCAATTTGGCGTTGGGTTTTATTCTGCATTCATGGTTGCTAAAAAAGTTATTGTAGAAACAAAAAAATGGGATCAAGATAAAGGTGTAAAATGGGAGTCCGATGGAATAGGAACTTATTCAATTGAAGAATGTGAAAAAGTCAATAGAGGAACTAAGATTACCCTAATATTGAAAGATGATCTAGATGAGGATGAAAATTATTTGGATCAATACAAAATTCAAGAATTAGTCAAAAAACACTCTAACTATATAAAATACCCCATAAAAATGAAATGGGAAGAAGAATTAGAAGCTGGTAAAAGGAAAGTAACCGATAAAACACTCAATTCAATGGTCCCATTATGGAACAAAAACAAAGAAGAAATATCTCAAAATGAATACAACGAGTTCTACAAAGAACATTTTTACGATTGGAACGATCCTTTCGATGTTATTCATTTCAAAGCTGAAGGAACAACGGTTGAATTTACAGCTTTGCTTTATATTCCTTCTAAGTTGCCCTTTACCTTTTTCAGTAAAGATTACAAAAGGGGTCTAAACCTCTATTCAAAGAACGTTTTTATAATGGAAAACTGTGAAGAAGTTCTCCCCGATTATTTGGGTTTCGTTAAAGGATTGGTGGACTCTCCCGACTTCTCTTTGAATATCTCAAGAGAAATACTCCAGAAAAACAAACAACTTAAAGTAATAAGAAAAAATATTGAAAGAAAGATATTAGATACTTTAAAATCAAAACTTGAAAACGAAAGAGAAAAGTACGTGGAATTTTGGAGTGAATTTGGAAAGGTTATAAAAGCAGGATTATACCAAAATATACAGGAAAAAGAAAAAGTTCAGGATCTACTTTTATTTGTAAGTTCTACGTCTGATAAAACTATGGTAACCCTTAAAGAATACATTTCTAAAATGAAAGAAGATCAAGGTAATTATATATATTACGCAGTAGGAGAAAGCAAAGATATTATTGAAAACCTACCTCAAATGGAATCTTTCAAAGAAAAAGGTTATGAGGTTTTGTATTTAATAGATGAAATAGACGAATTTCTTATAAAATTGATGCATGACTTCGAAGGGAAAGAATTCAAATCGATCAGCAGTTCAAATGTAAAAATAGATGAGAATTTTAAAGAAAAAGAAGAAGAAAATAAAGACTTACTCCAAAAAATAAAAGAGTATCTTAAAAACAAAGTAAAAGATGTTAGATTAACTGATAAATTGAAGGAATCCCCTGCATGTATAGTAAGTGCCAATGAAGCGATCTCCTTAAGCATGGAAAAAACTTTAAAAAATTTAGAGCAACTTCCGTTTGAAGCTGAAAAGATCTTAGAGTTAAATCCTGATCATCAAGTATTTAAAATATTAGCAGAGATATACCAAAGAGATCCCAGCTCAGAAGAAATTAAAGATTTCGCGGAACTACTTTACAACCAATCTCTGTTACTTGAAGGATTAGAAATCGAAGATAAAACTACATTTGCAAAACTGATCACAAAACTAATGATAAAATCAAAAAATTAAAGGCGCCCATCATGGGCACTTTTTTAATTAACAATTGTCGCTAATTTTCATGAACTCTTCTATCTTTTCCCCCGCATTCAAATCCAATTTTAATCTTAAAAGGTTTATGAAATTGACAATGTTTCTATTTTTTCTACAATGCGCCCTAAATGAATTTTTATAAACATATGGTATAATTAAAAAATAAACTTATACTTTTTACCGAACTTTAAGGGGGAATTCATGCCACAAAAGAAGAATACTATTTTTTTCATTCTTTTAATATTACCTTCATTTCTCTTTGGTTTTTCCATAGATTATGATCCATCCAACAACGCCAATATCATATTTTTTGAATCACAAAGTAAGTTCGAAATTTATCCAAACGATTCAAAGACTATTTACAAAATTTCTTTCGAGGGGGAAATTTTTGAGCAAGCAAATTACAAAATTAATAAAGGACCTGTAAAAGAACTCTCTTCTTCAAAAAATGTAGTTACAATCAAATTTCTTTATCCAATGACCAATTTAGAAATAAAAAATGATAGGATAATCTTTTTTGGATATAAACCATACATTTTTCAGCAGATAAACTTTGAAAAAATAAAGTTAGGTGACGCTATAGATATGTTGTTTGCTTACATTGGTTGGAATTGGATAAAAACGGAAGAATTACCAAACACTTTTTTCTCCATAACTTCTAATGAAATACACATAGAACATTTTTTAAGAATGCTGAATGAAGTTTATTCCTTAAACACAATCTTTTACGATGAACATACCGTATTGATAGGCAAACAAGCCTCTGCCTTTGAAAATGACTTGCCTTTATTCATTGAAAGTGAAAACATATCTGAAGAGATTTCCTCAACCCATTCTGTGGTAACAACTTCAAAAGAAGATTCTTTAGATAGAAACCAAGAATATTTGCTTTTCTTTGAATCAAAATATGACCTTACCCGTTTAGAAAAAATCTTTGATTGTAAAGTAGCCTTTTTTGAGGATAATTATTATGCAGTCCTTGCTAGAGAAGATGAAAAAGATCAAATTAAAGAACTGATAAATTATTTAAACGAAATTCCAGAAACAAAAGATAATGATTTACCAATAAAATCACAACAAATTAGCGAACCATCCACACCTATTGAAAAGAAAGAAAATTACGATGATGAAAGTTATATTGTTTTAAAATCCAGTTATGACATGACATTTTTAGATGAAATTTTACCTATAAAGATTTACAAGTTAGATGAACAAAATTTCTTTTTAATAGGAAGTAGCGAATCCATAAAAATAGTCGAAAAAATAAACGAACTTGTTCAACCTCAAATTATTCCTAAAAAGTCTCAACCCATAATTAACAAAGAACCCGTTACCATTCCTGTTAAAAATAGCTCGATTTTCGACAAACTATTAATCAAAGAGAATATCCGATTTTCGAAAATTACAGAACAGGAAGATTATGTTCTGTATATGCTAGAATACGAAGAATCCAAAACAAGCTTTGTGAAAAATATTCTGAATTCATTTCCTTATAAAGAGAGTCATGTTGAAATATCGTTAAAAGAGTTAATTTCTTTGTTAGCGAAAGCTCAATCTATAAATGTTATATCAGATTTTGAAAACGATAAAAAGGTATTCATCAATGACTTTAATTTAGATATGTCATCATTACAGCCTTATCTGGTATCGCAAGACATCTGGTACGAAAATATAGGGCCCAATACCCTTAGATTTTATGAACAGAAAAAATTATTAAAATACGAGATTTTTGTTTTCTCAGGACAAAATGTGGATAGATTCACTGTAGAAGAACTTTACTTATTAACTTTACAATTTGATGGTATAATAAATGGTAGCAAAGATAGAGCTTCATTAATATCAAAACCTGTAATATATGTTAATGAAGGTGAA
Organism: Petrotoga sibirica DSM 13575; assembly: GCF_002924625.1. Lineage (GTDB taxonomy): Bacteria > Thermotogota > Thermotogae > Petrotogales > Petrotogaceae > Petrotoga > Petrotoga sibirica. The sequence continues at coordinate 40,083 of NZ_JAHC01000017.1, forward strand.
CAAGCATCAATAAAATCTGTCTTATCGGTTCCTGTATTCGATGAGGAAGGCAAGATAATATCAAAAATTGAATCAGGTTTTATAATGGAAGTAAGTGGTGAATACGACAATATTACAAAACTGGTCAACACTGAATTAGATATAAGTATAAGCGAATTAAAAAACGAAGACAAAAACATAGTTGATGAGAGAAACATGAGAAGTAAATTCATCATACCCAATGGTGGTTTTATAAAATTAGGTGGACTGAATTTCACCAGCATTATTGAAAACGAAACCGGTATTCCTATTTTTAAAGAAATACCAGTGATAGGGAAATTATTCACTTCTTATGAAAAAACAGAAAATGTATATGATTTAGTTATTCTCATACATGTTGAAGTATCTAATAAACCTGAAATTGAGAATTATTTCTGAAACATCTGTCTCTTAGGAGGCGTTTAGAAATGGAGAAGGTAAGGAATCCTATGGTTTCAGGTACCTTTTACCCTTCGAATCCTGAAAAATTAAAAAATCTTCTAAAAAGTTTTTTTGGTGATAATTTTAAAGTAAATTCAGAAAAATTAATTCCCCCTATGGGAGTAATAGTACCTCATGCTGGTTACATATATTCTGGAGAAACCGCGGCAAAAGCTTACAAAAAAGTATTTAAGAAAGGTATAGCAAAAAGAGTATTTTTGTTAGGGCCAAACCACTCAGGATTAGGTTCTAAAATATCAATTTTTACAAGCGGTAGTTGGGAAACTCCCATGGGAGGAGTAAAAGTTGACGAAAAAACCACAATGAAGATTTTGAAAGATTTAGATATTCATAACGATGAATTTGCACATTTGAATGAGCATTCTCTAGAGGTACAGTTACCTTTTCTTCAGTATGCCATGGGAAATGACTTTGAAATTATACCTATCTGCATGATGGATCAAAGTTTAGAAACCTCAAAAAATCTTGGAAAAATTTTAGCAAATATAATAGGAGAAGGAGATTTGGTCATTGCTTCTTCTGATATGAACCATTACGAAAGTCATGAAAAGACATTGCTAAAAGATGAAAAAGTAATAGAAACATTAAAAAATATGAATCTGCAAGAAATGTATGATACAATTAGAAGGTATAATATTAGTATGTGTGGATACGGTCCTGTTGCTGTTCTTTTAAGTATAGGATTTTCTGATATTGAAATAATTGACCACACGACGAGTGGCCAAATAAGCGGTGATTATGAAGCGGTCGTTGGATATCTCTCTGCAATACTTAGTAATTTACAAAAATAATAAATTATGGAGGTGAACCTAATGTTAATAGAAACTGAATTTGGTACTGTAGATATCAAAAACGAAGTTATAAAAGAATTGGTTTATAAAGCTGTTATCGAATCCTATGGTACGGTAGAAATCTCTGGAAAACAAGGATTTTTTGACAGGATATCAAGTTTATGGTCAAAAAGTGAAGATAGGGGAATAAACGTATCAGAAAATGAAGAAAGTATAGTAGTTGATCTTTTCCTTGTTTTTGAATATGGTCTCCCCATAAAAAAAGTTGCTCAAAATATACAAGAGAATGTTCACCATAGAGTCAAATCTATGCTAAATTTTGATAATATCAAAGTAAATGTGAGCATATCTGGCTTGAAATATTGAGAGAAGGTGTCTGTTGAATGCTCAAGTTTTTGTATGCAAAAGACCTATATCTTGCTTTAAAAAAAGGCACAGAAGAATTAGCTAAAAACAAAGATGAAATTAACGCCCTAAATGTCTTCCCTGTCCCAGATGGAGACACAGGTAATAATATGTTAGCAGGTATGCTCGAAGCTTGTAAAAGCATGGATGAAGTTGAAGATAAAAACGATATGAAATCTTTGATGGAAAGTTTAAGAAGAGGCCATTTGCTAGGAGCAAGGGGTAATTCAGGTGTTATTTTGTCACAAATATTTCGCGGAATAACAGAAATTCTCGAAAAAAAGAAAAGAATCAACACCCAAGATTTTATAAAAGCCCTTCAAAATGCTAAAGATAGAGCTTACAACGCCGTTATGAAACCAGTTGAAGGAACAATGCTGACTTTAATTCGAAGATTGTCAGAAAAGATGGAAGAAAGTATGTCCGAAGAAAAAGATTTTTTGGTCTTTTTCGATGCGATTGTAAAGTATTCATTTGAAATAGTAGAGGAAACCCCAAAATATTTGAAAAAATTACGCGAATCAAATGTTGTCGATGCTGGCGCAAAAGGACTTGCTTACATTTTAAAAGGGATGAACGATGCACTTCACGGCGATACTGAAGTAGAACTAGAGGCATTAGAGTCTGCCACACCTGAACAAATAACTGAAATAGCTTATGAAGAATTAACATATCAGTATTGCACAGAAGCTATAGTAAAATTTCACAAACATCCCATACAAAAAAAGGCTTTAGAAGAAATAAGAAGTTTTTTGGAAAGTATGGGAGATTCCATTGTTTTAGTTAATCAGGAGGACATATTAAAAACACACGTACACACTAATCATCCTGGCTTAGTCTTTGAAAAGTTTTTAGAACACGGCGAATTAATCAAAACAAAGATAGACAACATGAAATCTCAACATGAACACATAATAGAAAAACAAAAAGAGGGGAAAATAGCTGATATAGAGCAAACCAAAGTAGCCATAAACAATAATCTGAACAACAAAAATTGGGGTGTGATTGCTGTATCTCCAGGAAAAGGAATTTTAGAAATCTTTAAAAGTTTGGGAGTGGATCAAGTCATTTTTGGAGGTCAAACCACCAACCCTAGTGTAAAAGATATCTCGGAGGCAATCAATAAAGTTCCACAAAAAAAAGTAATCATACTCCCCAATAACCCAAATATAATTCTGGCTGCCGAAAAGGCTGCAGAGTTAACAGATAAAGAAATATTGATATTACCCACAAAACATGTTCAAGAAGGTATAAGCGCCATGCTTGGTTTCGATGACAATATGGACAAAGAACTACTAAAAGAATCCATGATGGGATACGTTAAATCTATCGTTCCGATTGAAGTTACTTATGCGGTCAGGGATTCCACCATTAAAGGTGAAAAAATAAAAAAAGGCGAGTACTTGATATTTCTTGGAAAAGAGTTAAAAGCTCATGGAAAGAACGTTTATAAAGAAACGGAAAAAGTTTTAGAAGAACTAATAAAAAAAGGCTATGAAATCATTACTATAATTTACGGTGAAGGTGCTAAAAAAGAAAAGATCGATCAACTAGTAAAAAATCTGACCCAAAAATATGCCAATATAGAGATAGAAATTCACAACGGTGGGCAGAGACATTATCCACTGCTTATTTCCGTTGAGTGAAATCTTAAAAATAATAATCAATTAATTTTGCTGGAAGAATGGAGGATTTGATTTGTACATTCAAGATGTGATTATGAACTTAGAAAAATTCTGGTCCGATTTAGGATGTGTTATAGACCAACCTTACGATATAGAGATGGGGGCAGGGACATACAGTCCTGCCACTTTTTTTAGATCTTTTGGAGCAAATGAATGGAGAGTTGCCTATACTCAACCTTGTAGAAGGCCAACAGACGGTAGATACGGTGAAAACCCGAATAGAATGCAACGATTTTATCAATACCAGGTAGTTCTCAAACCTTCACCCAAAGACGTCCAAGATCTATATATTAGGTCTTTGGAATCTCTGGGGATATCTCCTAAGGAGCATGACATAAGGTTTGTAGAAGACAATTGGGAGTCTCCTACGTTAGGTGCATGGGGTGTTGGATGGGAAGTATGGTTAGATGGTATGGAGATCACCCAATTCACATACTTTCAACAAATGGGGGGAATCCCACTAACTTATATTCCTGTTGAGCTTACTTATGGAATAGAGAGAATAGCTATGTATTTACAGAATATCAACAACGTTTATGAAACCAAATGGAATAAAAATGTAAAATACAAAGACATATATAAAGAAAACGAAAGGCAGTTTTCTTACTATAATTTTGAAGAAGCTGATATAGATATGCTTAAGACACTTTACAATATGTATAAAAAAGAATTTCAAAAGCTAATTGCAAAACAATTGTATTTACCTGCATACGACTATTTAGCAAAATCAGCACATGTATTCAACTTATTGGACGCAAGAAATGCCATTGGAGTTAACGAAAGACATCAATACATTTTGGATATAAGAAATATGGCGAAAAGCTGTGCAAAACTATATATCGACAGTTCAAATGCGGAGGTAATTGATGTTGAATAGAGCAATTTTTGAAATAGGTGTTGAAGATTTACCCCCATCAGAATTTGATAATATACTAGCTCAATTGGAAGAAGGATTAAAAAAATCACTGGAAAAAAATGATTTGAACTTTTTGTCCATGAATATCTTTATTTCCCCTCGTAGGTTTGGAGCTTACATCTTGGGGCTTCCAGATAAACAGCCCGATAAAAAAGAAAAAAGAAAAGGCCCTCCAAAAAAGATTTGTTTCGATGAAAACAACCAACCCACAAAAGCACTGGAAGGTTTTGCAAAAAGTCTAGGTGTGCAAGTAAAAGATGTAAAGTTTGAAAATATTGACGGCGTAGAGTACGCATATATAGAATCTATTAGAAAGGGAGAACCTACCAAAATTATTTTACAATATATCATTCCAGAATTGATAACCAACATGAATTTTGCCAAAAGTATGAGGTGGGGAAAAGGTAATTACAGTTTTGTAAGACCGGTACATTGGGTCTTAGGTTTGTACAATAGAGAGATTTTAGAATTTGAAATATTCGATGAAAAATCATCTAACAAAAGTTATGGCCATCGTTTTTTTGGCGAAGAGATGTTGACCACAAATCCTCAAACTTTCTTTAGTGAATTAAAAAAGAACTATGTAATCCCTTTATATGAAGAAAGAATAGAAGTAATAGAGAGAGAAATTCAAGAGCTAGAAGATGAACATAATTTCAAGATTTCTTTGGAAGAGCACGAGGATTTAATTCGAGAAATTGCCAAAATGACAGAATTTCCTAAAGGGGTAGTTGGAAGTTTTGATGAAAAATATCTTTTTCTACCACCAGAAATCATCGTTGTCACTGTAAGACACCATCAAAGAAGTTTTGTGGCGATGAAAGATGGAAAGGTAATCAATAAATACATAGCTTTCCAAGATGGTTTCGGCAGAAAAAACAATGTGACAAATGGCTATACCAGAGTAATAAACGCAAGATTGGACGATGCGGCTTTTTACTATGAAGATGACTTAAAAACGGATATATCCAAGAGACTTGAAGATTTAAAAAGTATTACTTATCAAGTTGAATTAGGAAATTACAGAGAAAAATGTGAGCGAATATCAACACTCAGTTCAAAAATCGCTGAAAAACTTGGATTTGAAAATTTAGATGTTGTTAAAAGGGCCGGATTGTTATGTAAAATTGATATTCCTTCCAAAGTTGTATATGAATTTCCTGAATTGCAGGGAATTATGGCAAGAATCTATTTGAAACACAAAGGAGAAACGGAAGATGTTTTCTTAACAGCCCAAGAACACTACAAGCCTCTTTCGGAAAATGATGAAATATCTCAAAATTTAGTCGCTAATATCGTCTCCATAGCAGACAAAATAGATGATATCGCCGGATATTTCGGCATAGGAAAGATCCCTTCAGGATCAAAAGATCCTTTTGGATTGAGAAGAAAAGCTTTTGGAATCTTAAGAATTTTGATATCGATGGAATGGGACTTGAACCTCAAAAAACTTATCGATTTATCAGAAAAAATTTTCGCCGAAAGTGGAAAATCCAACATATCTATAAAACCTGTAGAAGATGAGTTAAAAAGTTTCTTATCTAACCGGTTAGAAACTATTTTAGAAAGAGAAAACATATCTGCAGAGGCCATAAATTCAGTTTTAATAAATATATATAAACCTTTAAGAGCTTATTTGGCTGCCAAATCATTGGATAAGTTTATAAAAAAAGAAGAATTTCAAGATTTTATTACAGCGTTTCAAAGGGTAAACAACATTTCAAAAAACCACTATTCTCAAGAATATCATGGCAGACTATTCATAGAAGAAGAGGAAAAAACGTTATTTCAAAAGTATTTAGAAGTGAAATCTCAATTTGAAAACTGTTTGAAAAAATTAGATTATGACGGGGCAATTGAAAGCTTAATCTCTTTAAAAGAAAATATTGACAGGTATTTTGATAGAATTTTTGTTATGTCTGAAGATGAATCTATAAGAAGTAATAGACTAGGTTTTTTAAAATCTCTATCTGCGCTGTTTTATGAAATTGGAGACGTGGAAAAACTATACAAAGGCTAAATTTTAAGATAAGGCGTGTTTAAACAATGGATTTACTTTACTATGAAAATTTTAAAAGTTGCAGTTATTTTGTTCCTACCTATAAAAGGCAAGGTTCATACTTTGATATTAATATAAATGGTTTGAACGTTGAAGCTAATTATGAAAGCATCAACAATGGTGTAGTAAAAATCGTTAGAATGGGGAACAATTTTAAAAAATCTTATTGGTTACATATATATACCGTATATAAATATTTCAAAGATAAGGGTAAACCAATAAAAAGAATAGTTTTAGAAACATCCAATGGAAGTTACGAAATAAACGTTTCAGATATTCTTTTAAGAGAAAAATGGATAACGAAAGAACTTAACTATCTTAAATCAACGAAAAAAGTCCATGGGCCACACTGTAAATTCTGCAAAATAAAAAACCAATGCCATTTGGAATTTCTAATGGAAGGGGATTATTCCATAGTCCCCAATTTAAGTAAATCTATGGTTGAGGATTTAAAAAACATGAATTTGGATCCCTTGACAGTTATAAAAACCAATCAAATAGAAAAATTGGACAAAAAATTTAAAAAACCTTTATACAATTTAAAATCTCTAATTGAAAACCAAGTTCACGTTATTGATGAGTATTCTTTTCCACAAGATTATATAGTCTTTGATGTAGAAACTTACCTAAACAAAGACTTTTTATTTGGATTTTTGGAAAACGAAACTTACGTTCCTTTCTTTTTAGGGAAAAATGGATACCAAAACGCTGTAAAAATGGTTGATTTCCTGTATGAAAAAGACAAAGTGCTATTGCACTACGATAAAAACGATCTCACAGCCTTAAAAAAACTTTCATTTAAATATCCTATATTGAGAGATAAATTAAATAAAATCTCCTCAAAAACCTGTGATCTATACGAAATAATCAGAAAAAATTACAGCTTACCCGTTGTTTCTTATTCATTAAAAGATATCAGTAAATACTTTGGTTTTGATTGGAAAACAGAGTTAAATGGTTTTGCGGTTATACTCGAGTACAAAAGCTATTTGAATGGCAATAAAAATGCTTTGAAAAATATTTTCAAATACAATGAAGATGATTGTCGAGCTACAAAATTAGTATTAGAAAGCCTTAAAGCCATTTAGTTCGTTCATAAACTCTCTAAATAAGACCTATGTATAGTTTATCCAATGCTGTACATAAGTCTTTTTTAATGTTAATATAAACAAACAATTCTAACAATTATATAAAAGGAGCTAACAGTATCGATGAAAGATTTATGGAATTTATTTATAACTTTTGCTCGAATCGGAAGCTTAACTTTTGGCGGTGGCTATGCAATGTTACCAATGATTCAAGAAGAAGTTGTTAAAAAACACAATTGGGCTACTGATGAAGAGGTAATTGACTATTATGCAATTGGTCAAAGTACACCCGGAATAATCGCTATAAATACCGCTACTTTCATAGGTTACAAATTAAAAGGAATTCTCGGAGGAATATTCGCAACCTTAGGGATGGTCTTCCCTTCTATCGTAATAATAACCATTATTGCTATATTTTTCCAACAGTTTCAAGATTTAAAAATAGTACAACATGCTTTCAGAGGCATAAGGGTAGTTGTAGTTGCATTAATATTGAACGCCATAATAAATATGTGGAAAAAGTCTATCAAAGATTACATAGGTATAATTATATTTTCAGTTTCCTTTATTGTTGTTGCTTTCCTACAATTATCTCCAGTTGTAGTTGTGATAACTTCATTCATAGTTGGATTGATTATACAGCAAAATGGAATAGAAACGCCCCGAAAGGGTTTCAAGGATGATAGAAAATGAATTACCTTATATTATATTTTGAATTTTTTAAAATCGGTCTTTTTTCTGTAGGTGGAGGTTTAGCAACGATACCTTTTCTTCAGGATCTTGCTCGTAAGTATGATTGGTTAACCCTTACTGATTTAGCAGATTATATAGCTATATCCGAATCTACACCGGGACCTATTGGAATAAACACAGCTACATTTGTTGGTTACAACTCGGGAGGTGTTTTTGGTGGTATAATAGCTGTGCTGGGGATAGTGACACCTTCAATAATAATTATTACTATAATTGCCCATTACTTTCAAAGGTTCAATGAAAAACCATTTATACAAAATGGATTTTATGCTTTAAGACCTGCGGTAGTAGGACTAATAGGTGCAGCAGGATATGAAGTAGCAAAGGTTTCTTTATTTCATCTTGAGAAGCTTACAGAAACTCAAACTTCGGTTTCTATTTTCAATTTTAAGGCTATAATATTGTTTCTAATCATTATTTATCTAATGAAACGGTTTAAAAAGCATCCTGTAGTTTATTTGGCTTTAGGAGCGGCTGTGGGAATAATTTTTAAGTTTTAACTTAGAAAATCAGTTAAATAGCTCAAGTACCAGTGCCTAAATGGTAGGAGGATATTTTATGAAAAAAGGAATGCTTATTGTAATAGAATCTGGAACAGACGCAAGTGGCAAAGCTACTCAAGCAGAAAAATTATGCCAAAGATTAAAAGATGAAAAAATCAAGGCTTTCAAAGTTGAATTTCCAAATTACAAAAGCGACTCTTCCGCTTTGATAAAAATGTATTTAAAAGGTGAATTTGGAGAAAACCCTGAAGCAATAAATCCCTACGCTGCTTCTACATTTTTTGCTGTGGACCGATTTGCAACTTATCAAAAGGAATTGAAACCCTTATATGAATCTGGTGGAATTTTAATATCTGATAGGTACACAACTTCCAACATGATATATCAATCTTCAAAATTCGAAAATCAAAGTGAAAAAGGTGAATTTTTGGAATGGCTTTGGGATTTGGAATTCAACAAATTTAATTTGCCAAAGCCTGATTACGTAATATTTTTAGATATTCCTCCCAAAATAAGTATAGAATTGCTGAAAAAAAGAAAGGAAAAAATAATAGACCTAACGGGAAAAGATATCCACGAAAAAAATATTGAGTACATAAACAAGACATACAAAAATGCGAAATACATTGCCCAGAAGTACAATTGGACGATAATAAACTGTTTAAAAGAAAACAAAGAATTAAAAACAATCGAAGAAATTCACGAAGAGATCTACTCTATATGGAAAAACATAAGAGATTTAGGAGAAATATAAAATGGCTTTTGCTATAATTTTCAAATTTGGATTTTGGACTTTTTTTGTATTAATATATGCATTTGTTGCTACAACTGTTGTCATTTTAGAAAGAAAAAGACCAGAAAAAACCATAAGTTGGCTTTTAATATTTGCCGTAATCCCACTTATAGGATTTGTAATCTATCTTTTTTTTGGAAGGAACTGGAAAAGAAGAAAACTTACCAGTGATATTTACTTGGATTCAAAACCTACTTTATCTGAAAAAGAAAAAGAATGGTTAACGAAGGTACTTGGGGAAAATGATATTCAATACTTACAACTAATTAATCTTTTAAAAAGAAATTCTAAGTCGCCTTTATTTTTGGGAAACGACATAGAAATTTTTAAAAATGGGAAAGAAAAATTTGCTTCTTTCTTTAAAGAAATTGAAAACGCAAAAGAATCTATTCATTTGGAGTACTATATTGTAAAAGATGACGAAACAGGCAAAAAGCTCAAAGATCTTTTGATAAAAAAGGCTAAAGAAGGAGTAGAAATTAAATTTATCATGGATAAAATAGGTTCAGGGCGCCTAAAGAAAAGCTATATAAAGCAATTAGAAAATGCAGGAGTTGAAATTGCTTTTTATAGCTATTTTTTATCCCCTTTACTTAAATTTGTGAATACCCAAGTAAATTATAGAAATCACAGAAAAATAGCGATAATTGACTCTGAAATTGGCTTCATCGGAGGGATAAACATTGGAAATGAATACATTGGTAAAAGTAGTTTGGGATATTGGAGAGACCTCCACTTAAAAGTTAGAGGAGAGGCTGTAAACGGACTTCAAAAAATTTTTTTTGAAGACTATCAAACAATTGTAAAGGCAGAGAGGAAAAAAGAAAAAATAGATCCTGGTAAATATTTTAAAAAGCAGGAGAGAAAAGGGGACTCCTTAATACAAATAGCGGTGAGTGGCCCAGAATCAGAAAATTCATCGATAATGCAAATGATCCACAAGATGATTAATATTGCTAAAGACCATATATACATAGCTACACCGTACTTCATCCCAGATGATAGCATTCTTTCAGCTTTGAAAATTGCTGCCCTTTCTGGTATTAAAGTAAAAATCTTATTTCCAGGAAAGATGGATCATTTTTTAGTATATTTTGCTTCAAGAACATATTTGGAAGAAATTATAAAATATGGCGTTGAAGTATATTTTTACAAAAAAGATCGATTCATACACTCTAAATTCGTATCCATAGATGGTTTAATATCAACCGTTGGAACAGCAAATATAGATATTCGAAGCTTTGAACTAAATTATGAGGCAAATTTCTTAATATACGATAGGGAAAAAACTCAACAAATAGAAGATATTTTTCTTGAGGATTTAAAAATTAGTTCTCACATTTCTCAAGATTACTTTAATAATCAGCCTTTCCCTATCAAATTCACAGAAGCATTCTGTAGGATTTTCTCCAATCTTTTGTAAAAAATAAAATTTTTACTTGACAAACCTTATTGATTGATGTATAATTTAAAAAATTAAATTTCAATTAAGCGAGGGTTACTATGAAAAAAATTTCATTACAATTTTTAATAAATCCTCTCGATACTTTAAAATCAAAAAATAATCAATATTTCTACTTTTGGTATTGGAAAGACACCCAACTTGGTGCCTTCCATTACCTATTAGCGAGCAAGTAGGTATAAGAAGATCAAGTGGGTGTCTACGAAAAAGTAGACACCCTTTTTTTATAAGAAATACGTAAAAAAACAAAATCTCCAGGAGGTGTAAGGGTATGAAAAAAGTGTTAACAACTTTGTTTATTGTTTTTCTATTTACATTTACTTTTGGTGTAAAGATTGGTATCACACAAATTGTGGAACACCCTGCTTTAAACAAAATTTATCAGGGAGTAATTGATTATCTTGAAGAGTCAGGTGTAGACTTTGAATATGAGCATCAAAGCGCACAAGGTAGCTTTCAAAATGCAATAACTATAGCTAACAAGTTCAAAACTGATGTAGATATAATAGTTGCAATAGCTACCCCTTCCGCTCAAGCAGCCGCAACCGAAATAAAAGATAAGCCAGTGGTATTCAGCGCGGTTACGGATCCAATCAGTGCGGGTTTGATACCCAAATTTGGTAAAAATCCAGGAAATGTTGTTGGAGTAAGCGATATGGTCCCTGTTGAAACTCATGTAAACCTCATGAGAACAATATTTCCTGATGCCAAAAACTTAGCGATCCTTTACAATACTGGCGAGGCTAACTCGGTTTTTTTAGCAGATCAAACTAAGAAATTTGCTCCCCAATTGGGATTCAATGTAATTGAAATCACAGGGACGAACGCTAACGAACTTGTAACTTCCCTAAACGCTCAAGCGAACAGGATCGATGTTGCCTATCTATACACAGATAATTTGGTTGCTTCATCAGCTGAAATCTTAGGCCAAGTATTTGAAAAAAACAAGATCCCGGTAGTTGCAGGAGACATTGATATAGCAAGAAAAACATCCGTTTTAGGTTTTGGCTTTGACTATTATCAAGTAGGAATAGAAACAGGGAAAATTGTCCTCGATCTCATAAACGGCATAAAACCTAACGAAATTGAGTCTCGGATAGTAGGAGCAGACGCTCTAACGTTTTATATAAATTTGGATAGAGCCCAAACTCTAGATGTAAATATACCTCAACAATTTTTAGACATTGCAGATGAAATAGAAGGAATACTATGATCGGGACAGAAATTTAGGAGGAAATTTATGGATTTAGTGGGTATATTAGAACAAGGATTAATAGCCTCCCTAGTTGCCATGGGCGTGTTTATAAGTTTCAGAGTCATCGACCTTCCGGATTTAACGCCGGATGGATCGTATGTGTTGGGAGGGGCCGTAACCGTTGCGTTTATGTACGCGGGTCTGCCTTGGATAATATGTATGCTTCTTGGTGGTTTAATGGCAGGTTTTTTCGGGATAATAACCGCTCTGATACATAACAAATTAAAAGTCAATTCCTTGTTAGCCAGCATATTGGTTATGACAATGCTCTATTCGATAAACATTAGGGTCATGAATGGACCGAACGTTTCCGTTCCAAAAGAAATAACAGCCCAGCAAGAAGCACAATACACCGAAAAAACGAAGTTAGATGACATTTTAGGCATGAGTAGCTTAAAGGAAAATCAAAGTAATTTACAAATAAACGAAACCAAAAAAACCTTATCTCCATTCAGAGAAAACTCTGGATATAACTCTACCATCTTAATAGGATCGGTGGTATTTGTATCTGCTCTTTTAACAATAATCTTTTTGAGAACGGAGTTAGGAATTGCGCTCAGGGGGTACGGAGGTAACAAGGCAGGAATCAAAAACCTTGGTATGAACCCTGAAATTATGAGTATAATCGGATTACTTTTGGGAAATTTCTTTGCGGGGCTGTCAGGATCCTTGTTCTCAATGTACGGTGGATTTTCAGATGTGAATATGGGTCAAGGCATTGTTGTAATTTCTTTAGCAGCGGTTATTTTGGGGGAGATCATATTTGGTAAGCTAAATCTGTTCTATAACATGCTATGCCCCATCATTGGAGCTGTTATCTATCAATTTTTACTGGCATTAGCCATGAGATATGGTTACATAATCGGCTTCCAATCAAGCGATATGAAACTAATAACTGCGTTGTTCATAATATTAGTAATAGGATTAAGGAGGGTAGAATTTAAAAAATGGTTGAGCTTAAAAACATCAGAGTAGTATACAACAAAAATCAGATTAATGAAAAAAAGGCTTTAGACAAATTTGAATTAAGTATTAAAAAGGGAGAATTTGTAACTATCATAGGTCCCAACGGTGCTGGGAAAACAACGCTTCTTAAAGTCTTAACAGGAGAAGTAGTGTTGGATCAAGGGAGCTTTACATTAAATAACACAAGCATAAAAAGAACAAAACCCTACAAGCTCTTTCGAAATGTTGGCATAGTGTATCAAGAACCTGATAGAGGTGTATTTCCTGAGCTAACCCTCGAAGAAAATTTGATCTTGGGATCCAAAAAAGGAAATAGATTCTTTTCATTTGGAAAATACGAAGGATTAGAATTGTTGAAATCTTTAAACATGGGCTTAGAAAACAGACTTAAAACAAAAGTCAAAGAATTTTCCGGAGGGCAAAAACAGGCCCTCGCCATGGTTCTTGCTTCTATAACAAAGCCTGATCTTCTGCTATTAGACGAACATACCGCGGCTCTTGATCCCAAAAATGTTGAAAAGGTGATGGAACTAACTATGAAGATAAATAAAGAGTTGGGATTAACCATTATAATGGTCACACACAACATGAAAATAGTAGAAAAATATTCAAGTAGAATAGTGGAAATCAAAGATGGAAAGGTTACAAAAGATTTTGTCTACGAAAAAACACATAACACAGAAGAACTAAAAAAAGTAACAGCTAATTGACAAATAAAATACTTCTAAATTATCTTGTTGACGCTCTATCCCATAGGGCGTCTTTACTTTTTTAATCAATAATAGAATATGGTATAATATTTAAAACAAATTGGTTCATATTTTGAAAGGACAAGATACAAAATGAGTGTAAAAAAAGTAGATGTTTACAAAGAGATAGATGATCCAAATAGGAATTTTTTTATCTCAGCATCGGCGGGAACGGGCAAAACTTATATTCTTACACAATATTTTATCAAAGTGTTAGAAAAGAATTTTCCAAATGCCGAGATAGTTGAAAACATTCTTACAGTGACCTTCACAAACAAAGCCGCCTCTGAAATGAAAAATAGAATTATGGAAGAAGTTTCCAACAAATTGGATGAAAAACCCCCTTATGGCACCAGCAAAGTAGAATGGTACCAATATTGGAACGAAGTAAAAATTAATTTATCCCGCTCATGGGTCAAAACTATAGACAGTTTTTGCTCAAGAATAATAAGAGAAAACAACATTTCCATGGGGGTAGACCCAAATTTCAGTATAATAAGCGACTTTCAAAGAGATCGAGAAGTTGAAAGATCGGTTTATTCAGCTTTAAGAGTTGCCTTAGAAATATATCAAGATAAAGAAATAGATTGGCTCAATTTCTTGTCCATAAAAAGAAAGGAAAAAATAGAAAAGTATATTGAAACTTTGAATAGAGAAAAAACAAAATTTAAAGAATCCTTTAAAAAAATACTTTCTGAAAGAGGCTTGGACGAGTTTGAAAAGATAATTCAAGATGTTGTTTCCAACTGGCGCATTGAAATGTCAAGAGTCTTATTAACTAACGATTTAGAATTAGCAGATAAAGAACTCTCTGAGCTTTACAAAAACTTTTTATGGCTTGTAAAAATTATTTCTCTTATCGCTAGTGAATTCTATCTGGGATTAACCACCGATAATTTTTTATACGATTTCAAAGCGGTTTTAGAAAAAGTTGTAGAAGAATTCGAAAATAACCCCGATCTTCTTAAAAAGTATCAAAATAAATTTAAATATATCATAGTTGATGAATTTCAAGATACTAATTATCTTCAAAAAGAAATCTTTGACAAACTCCATACCACAGATAATTATTTTTTTTATGTTGGAGATAGAAAACAATCCATCTACCGTTTCAGAGGAGCGGATGTTTCTGTATTTTCACGTTCTTTAACAGAAGCTCAAAATTCTGATGAAGAGATTCTTTTAGGAAAATTAACTAAAAATAGAAGATCCCATCAACAAATCATAAATTTTGCAAATCATCTTTCTGAAGTTTCTTTATTTAAAAGAGAAAATTTACAGATGGAAGACATCGATCCCAAACTTTTAGAAAATCTCTCCTTCCAAGAAGAAGATATATCAGAACCCGAAATCCCTCCCCAAGAGACCGAAACGATCCCTACTTTGAGTGAAGATGATACTAAAAGAGTTAAATACATATTAATTGAACCCACTGATGAAAATGGATTAAACAACCAAGAAAATCGTCTTGCCATTGAAATAGAGACGTTGGCAAAAGTTATAAAAAAGTTGTTAGGACAAGAAATGGATTTCAAAGTAAGAAAAAATAATAAAGTATATTATGAAAGAAGAAAAATAGAACCAAAAGATATCGCTGTCCTTTCAAAAGAATTAAAAAATACAGAGAAAATACTTAGAACCACCTTTTTTAAATATAATATACCCTTTTATATATTCGGCAGCAAATCTTTTTACAATAGACCAGAAATTCAAGCTATTTTCGCTGCCCTTAACTCAATTCAAAATCCTTTTAACGACTACCAGTTTGTCAGATACATGATGTCACTTTTAGTAGGCATGAGCTTTCAAGATCTTTCCAAATTGGTAGAAAAAAGGCAAGGAAGTTTTTTTGAAACGTTTGAAAATATGCAAAGCGAATTCCCTGATGATGTAGTGGAAAGTTATAAAGTGCTTAAAAAGTACAAGGATCTCAAATATTATTTAACTCCTTCTTCCATACTGAAAGGTATAATAAACAACAACAATTACTTCTCTAAACTCGTTTTAACAAACGATCCTGAAGTTTCAATATCCAATATAAAAAAACTTATAAATCAAGCCGAAGAATACAACAATATGGCAAATTCTTTTTCTGAATTGGTCAGATTTTTGAAAAATGCCTCTAATATCTCAGAAGAAGAGGCTTCTATAGAAGATGAAACCTCTAACAGTGTGAAAGTAATGACCATCCATAAATCTAAAGGTTTGGAATTTCCTATTGTATTAATGATCGGTTTACACAACTCTATTTCTGGGACAAAAAATGGTTCCTATGCGGAATTTTCGATCCCTGATGCGGCGGGAAACAGATATTACCTCTTGAAGAATGTATTTAAAGAGAGCGTAGAAAACAGTGATCATTGGCTACTCAAATGGTTTAAAAACAACGAGTTTTTAGATAAAACGGAAGCCAACAGATTAGTATATGTAGGAATAACAAGAGCAAAAGACTTGCTGATACCCCTCCTAGTGTCAAATGAGAAAGCCGATACATTAAATAATTTCTTCCTAACAGTAAAAAATTCAAATACCATAGATATAATTCATTCAGATAATATTCAACAACCAAAAGAAAACGCTCCCGAACCTCTAAACAAAGATGAAGAAAATACTTTGTTTAAAGATATACCTCACCAAAATCTTAAAGACTTAACCAATCTCTCGTATAAAAAGTACATAGCCCCAACTTACATAATCAATGAAATAAAAACTAACGAATTAGATTTAATAGAAGATCTCAATGAAACCATTCTATCTCCTTCAACTTATTTTGATCCAAAAAACATTTTTTCAGATCAAGAGCTTATTTTTAGAGGATCCTTTTTACACTCTAAACTAAGAAGTGCTCAAAATATAAGTCACATAAAAAATATGGTAAAAAACGGAGAGTTACCACAAGGTTTTGATGAATTAGATATAGTAAAAAGAGCCTTCTCACCCTCTGAGAATAAAGTAATAAAAAATGAATGGAGACTCATGAAAAAATTGAATATAGGAAAAAAAGAATATATGTTATTTGGGATTCCTGATAAAGTTATAATAGAAAAAGGTGATATTGAGATTTTGGATTACAAATATTCAGACTTGAAAGATCCAAAAAAAATTAAAGATTACGAATTTCAAATACTTTTCTACCTTTACCTATTATCCGATTTTGGGAATCCAAAAAGAGGTCACATAATAAGTATCAAAACATTACAAGATCCCATAACTCTTGAATACGACCCACAGTTTGAAGAGCGATTGATCTCACAACTTTCGAAAGAGGAAGTTACAAATGAATTTTGAGAATATGCCAGAACTCCATTGGAAATTTGGTTATTTCCTAATCTTAGGAATTATGGCAACAATAGCTGTAATCATGATAATTATATTCAAAAAGAAAAAAAGGTTTTGAATTACAAATACCTATAAGGGGGTCTAATTACATGAAGGAAAGTATAATTAAAAAAGTAGAAGAATTAAAAGAAGAAATTATTGAAAGTTCAAAAAAGTTCATATCAATTGACTCTGTCAACCCACGTGCGGGAGGGCCTGGGGAAAAGGAAGTTGCAGAATGGTTAGAATCTTTGATTAGCGGTTGGAATTTCGATGAAATTAAAAGATACGACGCTCCAGACGATGCTGTTGAATATGGATACAGGCCAAACATAGTTGCAACCTATAAAGGTCAAAACCCACAAAGAACTATTTGGTTTGTAACTCACATGGACAAGGTACCTGCTGGTGATATCAAATTATGGGAAACAGATCCTTTTCAACCGGTAGTAAAAGATGGAAAGATTTTTGGAAGGGGAAGCGAAGACAATGGGGCTTCCTTAATATCAACATTATATGCCGTAAAAAGCATTATGGGTTTAAAAGTGAGACCGAAAAACAACATTGCCTTAGCTTTGGTTTCAGATGAAGAAACCGGTTCAGAATTTGGAATAAAATACTTATTAAAACAAGGAATATTCAAACAAGAGGATTGGTTCTACGTACCAGATGCCGGGGAACCTGATGGAAGCTTCATCGAAGTTGCAGAAAAATCGATTATGTGGTTAAAAATAACAACTCTTGGAAAGCAAGGCCATGCATCTATGCCCAATATCTCCATTAACGCCCATAGAGCTGGCATGGATTTCGCAATTGCAGCCGATAAATATTTCCACGAAACTTATAACCTACAAGACGACCTCTTTAATTACCCATACTCTTCTTTTGAACCAACAAAGAAAGTATCCAATGTTGAAAACATAAATACCATTCCCGGCACGGATATCATATATTTCGATGGAAGGATTCTTCCAAACTATGACGTTGAACAAATAATAAACACTCTTAAGAATCTATCTAAAGAATATGAAAAGAAATGGAATGTCAAAATAATAATTGAAGGGGAACATATTGAAAAATCAACCAAACCCACCCCAAAAGAACACCCTTGTGTAGAAATATTAAAAGAAAGCATAAAGGAACTTAGAAATATACAAGCTAAGGTTGGTGGAATAGGTGGAGGTACCTGTGCGGCGATAGTCCGTGGGGCAGGGTTCCCCGCTGTTGTTTGGTCAACGATCGATGGAACCGCACATCAACCTAACGAATATGTGAAAATAGACAATTTAATTAAAGATACCCAAGTTTTCGCATACCTTATGAGTAATTTATAATTCTTATTTTTAACCTTAAAGATTATATTGGGGGTTGTATGATGTATGTAAAATTATGGCAAAATGATACTTTTCAAACAATTGAATACACAGAAAACTTGCAAAAAGCCTTTGATAAAATAAGCAATGAAGAAGAAAATCTGGTCGTTTTAAGACGCGATGGAACTTTGTACAACCTCATCACTTTCAACGATATAGCTACATTTTCTTCTTATGATTTAGATACGAAATTAATAGAAATATTAGATCCTACCGATTCTTTTTTATTTGACAATGATTTATTAGAGGATGCGCTAGTTTTGATGTTAGAAAACAGAGCTAGAATTTTACCTGTTGTTGATAATGAAATGCATCCTGTGGGAGTCTTCGGACTTTTTGAAGTATTAAAATCCTTTAAAACAATCTCTGCCATGGACGAAACAGGAACGCGAGCGGTAATAAAGATAGACGACATTCCTGGTGAACTAAATAAAGTTTTAAGCATATTTGCGACCCGAAAAATCAACCTTCTTTCTCTAATGACAGCCAAAATAAGTGATAAAAAAAGAATGATCAGTCTAAAACTTGGTATTAAAAATATTGATCTCATTTCTGATATATTAGATGAGGAAAATATAGAGTATGAAGGTATATACGAAGAAAAGGGAGATAAAGAAAGCTGAAAAAAAGCCAATTGTGAGTAAAGAATTAATCATTAGGAGGCAATATTATGAAAATAGCTTACGTATCCTACGAAGTTTCCCCATTTGCTAAAGCCGGAGGTTTGGCAGACGTAGCTGGGGCCCTACCAAAATATATTAAAAATGCAGGAGAAGAAATATACGTTATAATGCCTTTTCATAAAAACATAGAAAATAATTTTGAAATTTCTAAATTTCAGCTTGTAAAAACAGGCTTAGTACCTGATTCACATACACATAAGTCCCCTTTTAGTGTCTATAAAAGTTATTTAGAAGGTTCCTCTGTAGTAATTTATTTCATAAAAACCGATTCTCTCTATGATTCAAAAAACATATATGATGAAGAAAATATCTTTTTGAAGACTTCGTACTTCTGTGATTCTGCTTTAAAAACTATAAAAGAATGTGAACCAGACACAAACGTTATCAACGTAAACGACTGGCACACTTCTCTTATACCTGTATATCTAAAAACCTATTATTTACAAGACAATATATTAAAAAAGATAGCCACGATATTAACTATTCACAACATAGGTTATCAAGGGCTTTTTAGCCCTGATGTGTTAAATCAGGCTGGATTACCAACTTACCTCTTCAACATGAACGCTCTGGAATATTATGGAAAAGTAAATGTGTTGAAAGGCGGAATTTTGTTCAGTAATATAATAAATACCGTGAGTCCCACGTATGCAAAAGAAATACAAAGCGAAGAATACGGTTATGGACTAGAAGGTGTATTAAAGGTTCGATCTGAAGATTTGTTTGGTATATTAAACGGCATTGACTACAGTATTTATGACCCCTTAAAAGATACTCATATTTTCCATCCCATTAAATCATACGAAGACAAGTTAAAAAATAAAACAAGTTTGCAAGAACACCTAGGTCTCGCTAAGGATGAAAGTAAAACCCTAATCTCTTTTATTGGTAGACTCTTTGATCAAAAAGGAATCAATTTAATTTCAAAAATAATAGACATGTTGCTACTCACTGATATTCAATTTGTACTATTAGGAACAGGAGATAAAAAATATGAAGAGTATTTTGCTACCTTGACAAAGCTTTATCCAAAAAAGATATCCATCAACATAACCTTCGATGTCGATCTAGCTCAAAAGATATACGCTGGATCTGATATATTTTTAATGCCCTCTAAGTATGAACCATGTGGATTAGGCCAAATGTACTCAATGAGATACGGTACCGTTCCTGTTGTAAGATACACAGGGGGGTTGAAGGATACGGTCTCGGAATACAACCCAAAAGATAAAAAAGGAACAGGATTCGGATTTTATGAATACCAAGAAGCCGATTTATTGTACACGTTAATGAATGCCATATTCTTTCATCAAAAAAGAAAAGATGACTGGACTAATATTTTTGAAAACTGTATGAAAGAAGATTTCTCTTACGAAAAAACCGCTAAGAAATACATCGAATTATACAAAATTGCCCTTGACAAAAAACGGGGTTATTAGAATGATGGAATTGAGAAAAGATCCTATAATAAAAAGATGGGTTATCATATCTTCCGAAAGATCGAAAAGGCCCATGGATTTCAAAAAACAGCATCAAAAAATAGAAACTTCCTTCTGCCCTTTCGATTATGGAAATGAATACAGTACTCCGGAAGAAATAATAGCATTTAGAGACGCTAACTCTACTCCAAACTCCCCAGGATGGTGGGTTCGTGTTGTGCCAAATAAATTTCCAGCACTCCACTCTGAAAACGAACTGAAAAAACAAGGTATCGGGATATACGACCAAATGTCTGGTTATGGATACCATGAAGTAATAATAGAAACTCCACAACATAACGCAAAATTTGCAAATATGCCAATAGATCAAATGAAAGAAATAATATGGGCTTACATAAAAAGGTTTCAAACAATAAGAAAAGACAAAAACATAAAATACATTCAAATATTCAAAAACAAGGGGGAAGAGGCTGGTGCTTCTCTTTCACATCCACACTCACAACTTATTGCCACTCCTATCGTTCCTATCACGATTAAATCGGAAATAGAAGGATCCAAATCTTATTATGAGTTTCGAGAAAGATGTGTCTATTGTGATATAATAAACCAGGAGTTAAAAGACAAACAAAGGGTAGTTTTCAAAACAGATGAGTTTATTGTTATAGAACCTTACGCCTCCAGATTTCCATACGAAACATGGATACTTCCACTAAAACATTCACATGACTTTGGATCCTTAGAAAACGAACCGACATCAGTTGAAGATCTAGCAAAAACTCTTTCTATTATAACCAAAAGGTTTGATAAAAAACTCGACGATCCACCATTTAATCTATTCATCCACACTTCACCGTTTATAGACGGACTGGAACTATATTATCATTGGCATATAGAAATATTACCTAGATTAACTAATGTCGCTGGTTTTGAATGGGGCACAGGCTTCCATATTAACCATGTTTCTCCCGAACAAGCCTGCAGTGACCTCATAGAAGAAAAAGACATTCTTTAAAAACTAGGAGGATAAAATGATAGATTTAAAAGATATATTTTACGAATTTTCCTCAAGAAATGTACTTGAATTAATCAGAAAAATCTCTGATTTTCACAGAGCAAAAGGTAGCTTGGAATATTCCAAGGCGATAGAAATAATTCAAAATTATTTGAAAAATTCAACATTGTTGACCTTTCCTATGAATAAAACTTACAACACGTGGCAAAGTCCTCCAAGCTGGAATCTAAAGGGGGGTTATTTAAAATATCAAAAGGGGAAATACATAGTTTCTGATCTATCTCTAACACCTATCTCAGCAATATTTCTATCAGATAAAACAGATGGCATAGAGAAACTGAAAGTCTTCGATGTAGGAAAAGGAGAAAAAGAGGAAGACTACAAAAATTTTGAATCAGGAAATGCGGTATTGGCTGATGGCAATCCCACCTTAGTCTACCACTATGCTGTAGAAAAATTCAACGCGAGGTGTGTCCTCAGTTATTACATGAAAGCTCAGGATAAATCCATAGGAAGAACTCCAGAACTCTTACCCAATACCATTAATTATACTTCTTTCCCGAGTTTTAAAAATAAGTACGCCTTTGGTTACGCTTTATCTTATGATCAATTTCAAGAATTAAGGGAAAAGCTTAAAAAAGGAAAAGTTTACATAGAAGCCTTTTTAGATGCAGATCAAGGAACAAATACCCTAGAAGTCTTACAAGAAAACATAGGTAAAGATGCCGATCAACCAGCTATTATTTTAACTGCTCATCTGTGTCATCCAAAACCGGGAGCCAACGACAATGCAAGCGGCTCAGCACTACTGGCAGAAATAATGAGAGTATTAGAAAAATTCCAAGACCAATTAAACAGAAAAATCATTGGTCTTTGGGTAGCAGAGATGTACGGTACAGCCGCTTATTTAACAACAGAATTCCCAAAAAACGCTTACGTTATAAACTTAGATATGGTGGGAGAAGATCAATTTAAAACAGGGTCTACTCTTAAATTAACTGCATCCCCCTGGGCAATACCTTCTTTTTTAGCGGAACTTCTTTATGTGAACTTAGAATATCCTGCTTTTAGATTATCTTTCGAAAGATATTCAGGAGGTTCTGATCATTACATGTTTTCAGACCCCAGCTTGGGAATACCTGCTGTGTCATTAACAAATTGGCCCGATAGATATTACCATTCAAGCGACGACACGGTTGATAAATGTTCAAAAGACACCCTTGACTGGATAGGAAAAGCTGTGTTAAAAAGTATCTACGATCTAGACAACATGAGTGAAGAAGTTTTGGCACAAGTAAAAGGCAAAATTATAAACAATCATTTCAAGTTAGTCAATGCTCAAAGCAAACTTATCACCAATTATGTAAACTACATGACATACCTAAAGCTAAAGCAACTCTCTAAATATGGAGATGTTGAAGAAGAATTAATTGAATTTTTTAAAGAAAAAATTGACTTTGATTTGATCCCTTCACAAAAAAGAAAGGTAAGAAAAAATATTGGACCGATTTCTGATTCGTGGCACAATATCGAAGATATAAAATGGATGAACCAAATTAGAGAAAAAATACCTAACTTTAGAGATTTCATGGATGTATTTTTAAATATATTTGAACTAGGATTTTCAAAAGAAGATGCTATTTTAATTGCAAAAGCAGAGTTGGGAATTGAGGAAGATTTAAAATCTGAAGTTGAGCATTATTTGCAAAGATTAAAAGAAGAA
Organism: Petrotoga sibirica DSM 13575; assembly: GCF_002924625.1. Taxonomy (GTDB): domain Bacteria; phylum Thermotogota; class Thermotogae; order Petrotogales; family Petrotogaceae; genus Petrotoga; species Petrotoga sibirica. The sequence goes on from NZ_JAHC01000017.1 coordinate 63,536, forward strand.
AAATTAATCGAAATATAAGATTTTTCTTATTATATTAGGGCACTCTATATGAGTGCCTTATTTTTTATTTTTAAGAAAAAGCAAGGTAAACGCTTTTAAATAGATCTAAACCTTCGTAATCGCTCATAATCTGCTGTAATTAAACTTGACTATTTTTGTAAATAGATTTATAATTTTCATAAACTTACTTTCGATAGTAAAGAAAGTAAGATAATAAAATTATTCTAAAATTTATAGAAAAGAGGAGAAAAATTGGCTTTAGTAGGTAGCAGAGAATTAATTAGGGATATAAATGAAAAAACCATATTAAAGGAAATCTTTTTAGAAAAAAAAATTGACAGAGCTTCACTAGCAAGAAAAACAAGTTTGAGTGGTGGAACAGTCACAAAGATTACCTCTGATTTACTAAAGAAGGGTTTGATCAGGGTAGTTGGGGAAAGCAATTCGACCGGAGGAAGAAAACCCATTCTATTATGCATTAACCCAGATTTCGGAAATATTTTAGGTGTGAAGATAGGTTTGGGATATCTTCAACTGATAATCACTGATCTAACTGGAAATATCTTATCTCAGGAACGAACAGAGTTTGGAGAAGAGTTTGACCCCCATAAAATTTCCTGTCTGATTAAAGAATACGTTGAACAAAAAAGCAAAAATAATTTAGTCGGAGCTTCTGTAGCTGTTTCAGGTACAATCGATTCAACAAAAGGTGTTGTTCTAGATTCTTTTATTTTAAATTGGAAAAACGTTGAACTTGGCAAAATCTTAAAAAATATCTTAAAGGTACCTGTTTACATAATAAACGATGTTGATTCTTTCACACTTGCTCACTTATGGAAAGGAAAATTAAAAAATTATAAACATGCGTTAGTTATGACTCTTGGGGTTGGCATAGGGGGTTCACTTATTGTAAATGGAAATCTTTACACTGGAAACGGCGGCGCCGGAGAAATTGGACACATGACTATAAAAGAGAATGGAAATAGATGTAGGTGTGGTAGCTATGGATGCTTAGAAGCAGAAGCTAGCTTTGAATCTTTGGTTAATAAGATCTACACAAAAAGTGAAAACACTCTTCTCAAAGAATATTATAAAACGTTTAAAAATACGGAGTTATCAGAAATTGACTTTATAAGATTAGCTTTAAAAGAAGATCCTCAAGTATCACACGAGGTTTTCAACGAATATTCAAAATTAATAGGAACAGCCATAAAAAATTTAATCAATATTTTTACTCCTGAATACTTTTTGATAGGTGGAGAAGCCTTAGAGTTTTCAGATTATTTCTTAGAAAACTCTATAAACTATGCAAGAGAAAATGCCTTCGGAACTTTAGGTGAAAGGGTGATTTACGATGTTGATAACTTAGGACCAAAAGCATGGATGTTGGGTGGTGTGTATCAAGTAATTCAAGAGGAGATGTTTTATATCAATGTTTGAGGAGGAGGTATTATGAAAAAAGCATTCTTTTTGTTGGTTGTGGTACTTATTAGCACCTTCATGTTAGCTCAGGTTAAGGAAGTTATTTTTTGGCATAGTTATTCTACTGCTTCTGGAGAGTATAAACTATTAACTGAAGAAATTATACCGGAATTTGAAAAAGAACATCCTGATATTAAAATTACAGAAGTTCAAGTTCCTTACGATGAAATGAGAAGAAGATTGATCGTAAGCACAGCAGCTGCACAATACCCTGACGTTATGAGGATGGATATTATCTGGGTCCCACAATTTGCTGATATTGGCGTCTTATTGCCAGTCGATGAAGAATTTCCTAAGGATTTTCAACAAATTAAAGATGATTTTTTACCTGGCCCACTGGCTACAAATTACTGGAAAGGTCACTATTATGGAGTTCCTTTGGATACAAATACAAGAGTTTTGTTATGGAACCGTGAAATGTTTGAAGAAAGTGGATTAACTTCGCCTCCAACAAATATGGCAGAATTTATTAAATATATCAAAACTTTAACCAAAGATACTGATGGAGACGGACAGATTGACCAATGGGGTTTTGCAGATACTGGTTTCGGACCATGGAATAGTATGGCTTGGATATATTCTTTTGGTGGTCAAATCCTTGATCCAACAAATTCGAAGGCAAAAGGATACGTAAATGCACCTGAAAGTGTCGAAGCTTTAAAAACATTTAAAGATTTATACAATCAAGGCTATATTGCTCCTATCGGAGGAGGGGGAATTGGTGTATTAGAAGGATATGCTGAAGGTATTTATGCTATGACCTTTGATGGCCCATGGTCTTGGAGTATTATAAAAGGTCAGTATCCCGATGCAGAAATTAATTATTCCCTCATTCCTGCTGGTAAAGGCGGATCCAAGTCTGTTGTCGGCGGTGAAGACATAGTTATTTTCAACTCTACTAAATACAAAGAAGAAGCATGGGAATTTGTAAAATTCTTGACCTCAAAGGATGTTCAGCTAAAATTTGCAACTGTAGGTCAGATGCCAATATTGAATGGATTACTTGACGAACCTGAAATTAAAGAACATCCATTCTTCCCAGTTTATCTAAAACAATTAGAAACAGCAGTTCCTCGCTCCCCTCATCCTGCTTGGAACGAAATCAACGATATTTTGGATAGTGCCTGGCAAAATGCGGTCATAGGAGGAGTAGAGGCACAGGATGCTTTAGATAACGCCGCTTATGAAATTGAAGAAATTCTGAATGACTATAGATAAGAATGGAAAGTAAAATTCTAGGTGGAGGATATTCTCCTCCACCTAATATAATTTCTTGTATTATAGGAGGAATAAAGAATGACTAGGAAAAAGAGAAGAAAATTGGTGGGCCTTCTTTTTGTCTTGCCTGGTTTGATCAGTTATTTTGCGTGGACTTTGTACCCGATTATAAAAAGTTTTATTATGAGTTTATATAAATGGAATATTAATCCTAATATTCCTAATAAATTTATTGGCTTAAAAAATTATACCCAATTATTTCAAGATCTAAAATTTTATGTAGCTCTTAAGAATACGATTTTTTATACACTAATTACGGTTCCTGGACAAATGATTTTTGGCTTTTTAGTAGCTCTCCTTTTAAATAGAAAAATGAAAGGTCAAACTTTATTTCGGTTGCTGTACTATTTGCCTGTCATCACTTCTTGGGTAATAGTCTCAATATTGTTTCAATATCTCTTTGCTGCAAGAGGAGGTTTAGTAAACTTTCTATTAAAAGACTTGCTTCATATAATACAGAAGGATGTTCCATGGCTATCCAACCCAAAAACAGCAATGATACCTATTTACACATTGGGCATATGGAAAGGCATAGGGTGGTCGATGCTTATTTTCTTAGCCGGACTTCAGGGAATACCTAAACAACTTTACGAAGCGGCTTCTTTAGACGGAGCTAATAGCTGGCAAACCACAACTAAAATTACTTTACCTTTAATGGTACCCACAATTGTGTTCGAACTTGTCATGCTTACAATTGGCGGATTTAATGTTTTTCTTTCGGTTTACGTTATGACTGGCGGGGGACCGATGGGATCAACGGAGGTCTTGTCTTCATATATGTTTAAAGAAGCCTTCGATTACTTCCATTTTGGTTACGGGTCAGCAATATCAGTAATTTTCTTCCTTATTGTTTTTACCATAGCTCAAATCCAAAGGAAACTATTAGCTAAAAGAAGTTTCTAATAAGGGGTGAAAAAATGCAAAGAAAAAAATCAAAAAAAATAATTAACATAATTGTTTTTTGTATTTTAATTTTAGGAGCAATAATAATGACTTTTCCATTCTACTATATGTTTATAACTTCCTTAAAGGAAACAAGTTATATTTTCACCGTTCCACCTCAATTAATCCCTAAGCCTGCCACATTCCAAAATTATATAACCGTCTGGAAAGAAACAGATTTTGCCAGATACTTTGTAAATAGCGTTACCATAACGCTTCCTGCAATTATTTTGAATGTTCTATTATCCACTTTAACGGCATATGGATTTGCAAGGTATAATTTTCCGGGAAAAGAAACTTTTTTCTCCCTTCTAATTGCTACTTTAGCCGTACCGGGATTACTTCTCATAATTCCTCAATTCGACATTGTTAGTAAAATAAGATGGTTGATGGATAACAAAATTACACTTATTTTAACAGGAGGCATAGGAGGGATTGCATTCAACGCCTTTTTTTTGAGAGGATTTTTTGAGGCTATGCCTGTTGAATACGAAGAAAGTGCAGAATTGGATGGAGCCAATGCCTGGCAGAGATTTATTTATATAGTTTTCCCACAAGCTCTCCCTCCTGTAGGAGCGTTAACTATAATGTCTTTTTTGGGAATATGGGATGACTATTTTTGGCCATCTTTGATATTAACTTCAAAGAACAATTGGACATTGCCTATCGGTATAATGACTTTCAAAGGTCAATTTAGCGTTCAATGGAATGTTTTATTTGCAGGAACTATGATTTCTTTGGCACCCGTACTAGTAGTTTATGTCCTCTTCCAAAAGTATTTTATACAATCAGTTTCTGAAGGAGGTTTAAAACTTTGAAAGGAGGAGCTTTTAATTGCGTAAGAAAATCATATTTTTAAGCTTTTACAACTTGCTTTTATTCGTATCAATATTTGGAGGTGAAAGTATGGACATTTTGTTTGATAAATCATTTTATTATCCAAATGATTCTATAAATCTAAGATTGTTGAATCTTCCTAACGAAACTAAAAAAATTAAAATTGTTATAACTAAAGATATTCAAACAATCAATGAATTAAGTATGAACATATCTAAAGTGGGAGAAATCATGCAAATATCTTTAAAAGCTCCTTCTAAAGTTGGAGGGTATGGATTAGACTTTTATGTAAATGATAATCTGATCTTAAGCAGGGGCCTTTCGGTTTTAAATTCATGGACTGAGTCGCCTCGCTATGGGTTTTTAACAGATTTTGGCGAAGGAAGATTTAACACCGAAAAAACGATGGATTATTTAGCCCAATACCATATCAACTCTTTGCAATATTACGATTGGATGTATGATTATGGATATCTAGTTGCTAAAAAAGAAAATTACAAAGATGCCTGGAATAGAGAAAGAAATATATCAAATTCTGTTTTAAAAGAATTAATTAGAGAAGGGCATGAAAATAATATTTTTTCTATGGCTTATGTCCCTATTTACGGTGTAGAAAGAAATCTTGGCTCAGACCATCCCGAGTGGTTGTTATACGAAATAAAAGGTGAGAATTATGAACCGGTTGATTTTTATCAAAAAATTTTAATCACAAATACTTATCAAGATTCAGGTTGGACAAAATTTCTTATACAACAATGTAAAGAAACTTTAAATTTTGGATTTGATGGGATACATTTAGATCAATATGGATACCCTAAAGATTATGCATCTTTTTACTTAGAAGATAACGAATATAAACCTTACATAACATCTAAAGGTTTTAAGGAATTCATAAATGAATTGAAACAGCAAACAGAAGCTCCTGTAATCTTTAATTATGTTAATAATTGGCCTAAGGAAATTCAATCTCAAACTAAAGCAGACATGATTTATATTGAACCTTGGGAATCATGTAATACATATGAAGATATGTACAAAATGATCAAAGAAGCTAAGGAAAGAAGCAAAAAGGATGTCATAACTGCTGCTTACATTAATCCCTCTTTTGAAGAAAATATTACTTTGACCGATGCTGTTATTGCAATAAGTGGTGGAAGAAGATTAGAACTGGGAGAATATATGTTAATACTTGGAGGACCCTATTTCCCTGGTGACGCAGATATTGTAAGTCAAGATTTACTAAATAAACTTAGGAATTACTACGATTACCAAGTAAGATATGAAGAATTATTTGATATCCTTGAAAAAGAAGTAGAATTAAAAGGAAATAATTTATCTTTGAACCCAAAAAAAGATTCTATATGGTACAATGTTAAGATGAATTCTAAGTATGTTTTCATTAATCTTGTCAATTTCGTAGGGATAAGCACAGACTTTTGGAGAATGAAAACAAAAAAACCCAATACAATCAATGATATAGAAATTTTTATTCCTTTAAACAATATTAAAAATGTATATTTTGCTTCAGCTGATAATCAGTTGTTTTTTTCAAAAATAGATTTTTCAGAAACAGAAAATGGGTTAATTGTAAAAGTTCCAACAATTGAATATTGGTCAACTATTCTGATGGAATTAGAATAAAAACTTGAGGAGGATTTATCCATGTTCACAATGATGCAGTTAACGCAATACACTACTTTGTACAGAAGCGGCAAACCTTTTAAAACAGGGGCGGTGATCGTTGAATTAGAAAGCAAAGATTTCCAACAAAACGATACTTTCCCATATTTTCAAGTTGAAGAAGAAAACAACAAAATAAATTTCGTATACAAGATGTCAAAAGAAGATGTTGTATATGGATTAGGAGAAACTCTTGGGGCATTGAACAAAAGAGGTAAAATCTACAGATTCTACAACACAGATGATCCTGAACACACCCCTGAAAAAATGTCTTTATACGGTTCTCATCCTTTTATGATCTTGGATGGAAAAAGTACTTTCGGATTATTCATTGATTATCCTTCTGAAATTATCTTTGACATAGGATTCACAGATAAAGATATTTTAAAGATAACCGTTCCTTCAAAAGATTTTGATTTGTATATCTTTGATACTGATGAAAAGCTATCCATAATAAAGGAATACTTTAATTTAACAGGTAAACCTTACATCCCTCCAAAATGGGCCTTTGGGTTTCAGCAATCAAAGTGGAGTTATTTCTCTGAAGAGGAAGTTAGAAATGTAGCAAAAAAATTCAGAGAAACTGGAATCCCTTGTGATGTCATTTACACAGATATAGATTACATGGATAGTTACAAGGTTTTCACAATAAACAAAGAAAAATTTCCTAACTTCGAAGGGATGGTGAAGGACCTAAAAGAAATAGGAATAAAAATTATACCGATTATAGACCCTGGGGTAAAGATAGAAAAGGAATATGAAATGTACGAAGAAGGTAAGCAAAAAGGCTTTTTCTGTGTGGATGAAAAGGGTAATGACTTTGTTGCAGCTGTTTGGCCCGGACCTACGCACTTTCCAAACTTTTTGAACTCAGAAGTTAGAAGATGGTGGGGTAAGAAGTATAAACTCTTTACAGATATGGGAATAAAAGGCTTTTGGAACGATATGAATGAACCTTCAATATTTTATACTCCTAAAGGTTTAAACAAGCTTTTTGAACTGTTGAGATATTTGGAGGAAAATAAGGAAAATGCCGGAATAGAGGTTTTCTTGGCAAAAGAAACACTTTTAAACATAGCCAACAACAAAGAAGATTATAGTAGCTTCTTTCACAAACTAGATGACGGTAGTTTAATAAATCACGATACAGTTCATAACTTATATGGATTCAATATGACGAAAGCGACTGCAGATGAGTTGAAAGAGTTATTACCGAATGAAAGATACCTGCTACTGTCAAGAAGCAGTTATCCTGGCCTTCACAGGATGGCTTCAATATGGATGGGAGATAATAAATCTTGGTGGGAACATATGCTTGTTAATATAAGAATGCTGCAATCTTTAAATATGATGGGATTTTTCTACACAGGGGCTGATGTTGGTGGCTTTGGAGCAGATTCATCTGCCGAATTAGTCATAAGATGGATGGAGTTAGGAGCATTCACACCTTTTTACCGAAACCACACCGCACTAAATACAAGGTCTCAAGAACCTTGGCAGTTCGACGAAGAATCATTGAACATCATGAGAGATATAGTGAGGCTCAGATACGCTTTCATACCTTATACTTACTCAGAATATATGAACTCCGTGAAGGAATCGGTCCCATTTGTAAAACCTTTATCTTTTGTATTTGAAGGGGATAGGGTAAAAGATATAGAAGATCAGTACATGTACGGAGATTCCTTGATGGTGGGAACGGTTCATGAACAAAACAAAAAGGGAAGATACGTACACTTGCCAGAAGTGAAGTGGCTAAATTGGACAGCTTCTAAATACGAAGAAAGAAATATGAAGGTTTATGAACCGGGTGATTATTACATTGAGGCGGATTTAAACGAAATTCCTCTTTTTATAAAAGAGAATAGCTTGATAGTTCTGTCCGAACCTATGAATTATGTTGGTGAAAAAGACATTACAGAACTGACAGTCATTGGTTTGGTTAGCGATCACGCTATTTACAATTATTATGATGACGATGGAACTACTTACAACTTCACAAAAGGTGAGTTTGGTAATTTAAAGATAGATATAACAAAAGTAGACAGCGATTTCAAAATAGATGTGAAACCATACGATCCAGCAAATATTTTGAAAATAAAAAAGATCCATTTCGAAATATACGACAGTGATGGAAGTGTCATCAAAAAAGATATGCTCATTTAGAAAAGTCTTGGGATACTCCCAAGTCCTTTTTGTCTAAGAATCTACTATTCAAAAATGGGTTTTACTCTTCTATTTTCAAAAAGCATAATGCATTCTTAAATTCACTTTAAAGATATGGCAAAGATATGCATCGTTGGAATTTGAGGCAAAAAGATAGATTGCAAAGGTACAGATTTTAGGGGAATCTTCAACAAATACATTTTCGGATTGATATTTTCTGTGATTCCTAAGCTATCGTATCTATAACCAAACTCCAAAAAAATAGTTTCACCATAAATTGGAGATTGGCACCAATCGGAAAAGGCTATGTTCACTTCTTGACTTGATCCATCTTGGTAAAGAATTAGTATCTTACCTGTATAATTTCCATGGTCGCTCGCTCCAACAATGTACATGTAATCGAATTTTTTTTCTATATTTTTTAGATTTATAACTTGTGAAGTTAATATTAGGTTATCGTTTCGATCGATTTTAATTTTAAAATATACATCTTCTTTTTCATAAAATAACAAATTATTCACTAAATGTTTTGTAAGTTCTTCTGCTGGGTATTTTGCCCCTATTATTCCATCGAAGTTATCGAAATTCCCGGATTTTCTGTTGGAAAAACTTACAATTCCGTCGTTGTTAAATAACTCTTCTATATTCAATAAAAAGCCGTTTTCGAAAAAAATACCTTCAACTTCAGCAGTTTGGGTATATAAACTTTCTTCTGCTTTTGTTTCATAAGTTGTTTTTTCAATTTTACCTTTTGAGAATTCATAATAAGATTGGTCGAATTCGAATATATAAATGGGATCTATTGGTTTTAAAATAACTTGATCTATGTAAATAAAGCCATTTTCAGGTTTTAAATACAAAATAATTCGATTATCCTTCATATTTAAGCTTCCAACGTACATTATACCATCGCCCGGCTCTATGTTTTTATCTATTGAATTATCTCCAGAAGAAGCTTTAACGTAGGTTTTAGAATCAAAAGACCCGGATATGCAAACTTCATACTCATCAGAATAAAAGTTGTCAATTTTTTGTCTGATCCTTATGCTTTCCTCAGTCTTAATCCGAATGTTGTTGGCATTATCTAATTCGAAAGAATAAATGCCTGTATTCATTTTCTCAGCTTCAAACAATAGAGTTTGCCGCCCACCAACTATCTTAGATGAAGTTAATGGTTGAATCTCTGGAGGTAAGGTTTTTAACCTTACTAAACTTAGCAAAGCACATATTGTCGATTCAGCACCAGCATTGCTGTTTATATATATTGAGTGTAGAGAGTCATAACCCTCACCGTTAGGTCCATACATAGGAGAAGATAAATGGTTGTTCCTTTCAAAAAAGCCTCCAAACAATACAGCCATATGGGCATATTTTTCTTCACGGGTAACTAAGTATAATTTCACCAAAGTTGAAATTATTGGTTCGACTGCATAAGCAATCTGAGGATACGTTTTTATATACTTTCCTATTTCATAAACAGGACCTAGTGAAAGCAATACTGGATAGAATTCATCCGCTAGAAAGATTGCAGAATCTAAATGTTTAGAATTTCCTGTTATTTTGTACAGTTCAATCAGAGATTCCCCTTGCCTACTACCCCAACTGTGCCATAATTGGTAATCTGTTCCTTCGTTGAACGCCCCCTTCAACAGCCCTTCTTTTATCTGTGTATCAATAATTGAATCCCCAATTTTTATTGCCAATTCTTTTACACTTTCATCCCCTGTATATTTGTAATATTCAATCACCCCTAAAAGGAAAACGGAAGAAACATCCGAATTTTTATTTAAAAAATTATTGTCATCCAAGCTCTTTGACAAAAAACTATACGCTAATTTGGCAGAACTTTCTAATTTCTTTTGAAAATCCCGATCCTCATTATAGATTCCTAATGCATTTGAAATAGCCCAAAATCCTCTTGCCGCCCACCAGTTTGCTGATTTCCTACTCGTAATTCCTTGCTTATTAATACTGCCATCATCAAAAATAAAGTTATAGAAATCTCCATCAGAGTCTTGAAGGGCCATCACAAAATCTAAAGCTTCTTTTGCTCTTAGAAGGTAATGCTCGTTTTTATACAGTTTATAAAGTTCTGTATACAACACTGCTACCCTTGCTACATCATCTACACAAGTTACTCCTTCGCCTTTTGCCCCTGTGTGAACATATGTATCTCCAAATTTTTCTGCATATACCCAATAACCGATTTTTGACTCACCTTCTATTATGAATTCGTCCCTTAAGAATTCAAGATGGTTAAGATTTATCTCCGGCACACTAAAAGAAATTACAGATAAAAAAAGAAAAGAAAACATAAAGAATTTCCTCCAATTCATAAACGTTCCTCCCTATAAACTTTGTGCTAACAAATATTTCTGCAGCATTTATAAATGCTGCAGAAATAAGAGATTTACTGAACAATGAGTTTTAAGTTTTGTATCTCATGCGCTCTTCCTTCCAGCAATCTTATAGCTTCTGCGGTGTCCTTTGCAGAATAAATCGAGAAATATCTCGTATAAGTTACTTTGTCTCCTGCTTTGAATTTCATCATCCAATCAGCTTCATTCGTTCCTTCAAAGGTACCTTTTGTAGCTTCATAATTATTCAATTCTCCAGGGATCCATCTAAATATCCCATCTCTAAATTCTCTACTTTCATAAAACCAAAAATCATTATAAACAAATTTTTTAAGGTCAGAATAAACGACTGATGTTTGTGGCAATATTTCTGCGGCTATCAAACCATATTTCTCTGAAAAATTAGCTCTCCAATCTTCCATAGAAACAAAGGCATATGTCGCTCCCCACCACAAAGGTTTCATTGAATCGATAGCTGGAAATACCACATAAGCATTTTCATCAACTATTTCTATAGCGTCTCTTTCTTTCCAATATTCATATGGAGTAATTCCTAATTGTTCTGACCAAATCATTCTTCTAAATATAGGAGTGATATGTAACGAACTATCATCAACGGTTGTTAAAGGTGCTGTAGCCATAACCTGTAATTTCATTATGTCCACGTAATTGGAGAATGAAAATTCGTTTTCTACTAGCACATCCCCAGTTTTAAAAATATGTGTGGTTAATTTTTGTGTGAGACCAGGAAGATCTTCATAGGAAAGTACTGCCTGAACAGTTACAGCAACAGGTCCTGGATCAAAAACTTTTAAATCCTTCACTGTTAATCCCATAGATGTTGTTTCAACGTGTTTGCCTAACTTCCCGTCTACATAGTATGTGCTACCTGACCAGCCAGCAATTCTTGCTGTTCCGAGTTCATTGTACAAGATTCCTTGCACGTTGCCAAATTTAGTAAAGTTTGCTAATCCGTGGTTATTTACCTTGACCGTAAAATTTTTGTTTATTACATTGTATTCCCCATCTTTTTCCTCGATTGTGAAAACTGGTTCGAATTGTAGTAAGTCTAAATCCCAATCATCCGATACAACGATATTGGCTTCATTCTTAAATACAAATTGGAGAAAATCTGAAGAAGAAATCCTTCCGTTTTGATCAACATCCACAATCTGATAGGGAAGATTCTTCCCTTTCGAATCTTTTATTCTGATAGAATTCCAGTTCGCATCGAAATCATATCCAACAAAATCCAACAACTCAGAAAAACTCACCACAAATGGAACCTCAAGGTTTGTTATTTGCTCGGTAGAAACTTTTAACAACTTCTCCTCTGCAAAAAGGGTGAAGGTTACAAGAAGAACCGTCACTAAAGTTACAAAAATCTTGGTTTTTTTCACTTTTATTCCTCCTCCTTTCCTTATTCATAAATAAATCTAATGTGATACTCACAAAGCAAGCAGACTTTGTAATTTATAGTTATGTAAGCGCTTACAATACTATTAATAATTATAACACCTAAAAAGAGTCTATGCAAGGTCGATTATAACTGTTTATATGTAATTAGAAGCAATTACGGACTTTTAGCAGTTGAAATCTCCTATTTTCTTATTTTTTATTTTCTAAATGCATTTTATCGAATATCAACTCTTAGAAAAACGAAGAATTTTTGAAATAATCGAGAATAATTACCTTCAATTGACTTTATTCGGCTATAATCAAGTTTGACTTTCTTTTAGGATACTGTTATAATTTTTTTGAAAGCGCTTACAATTTGGAGGTCTTACTAAATGTCAAAGATAGATGATGTTGCAAAATTAGCCAGTGTATCGATAGCCACAGTATCAAGAGTTTTGAATTCAAAAGACAATGTTTCAAAAAAAACTAAAGAAAAAGTTCTGCGAGCTATCGAAGAATTAGATTATAAACCCTCGAGAATCGCTCGAAATTTAGCCAACAAAAAAAATTCTTATAACATTGGTTTAGTCATTAGTAAAAGAATAGACAAAATTCTCAAGGGGAATGACTCGTTTGGTATAAGAGAGTTCTATACAACTGTTTTAGCGGGGATAGAAACTTTAGCAAAAGAAAACAATATCCAAATAAAAATGGAAACCTTTGATAATGGAAATAGAAAATTATTGGAAGATTTAGATGGTTTGCTGATAATGGGAGGAGACCGCCTACCCAACTTTATTGAAAATTCAGATTTACCGAAGGTACTGGTAGATAATTACATTCCTGCTTTAAAAGTTGATTCGGTAATCTCAAATGGGTTTGATGGTGCTTATTATACAATAAAACAAATGATCTTACGGGGATATAAAAAGATTACACATATTCACGGTCCACTTACATATTGGGGATTTAGAAATAGATTTGAAGGATATACCGCAGCGATGACTGAATTTGGATTGCTGCCTCAAACATTCGAGTGCGACGAAACTCCGGAAGGTATATTATATGCATTAAATCTATCTTTATCCAAAAAACCCAATGTAATTTTCGCTTCAAACGATTTTATAGCTTTAATAATTTTAAATTTTTTAAAAAAGAAAAAAATTCATGTTCCAAAAGAGATTCAACTAATTGGATTTGACGATATTATCTCTTCTTCAGTTTCTGAACCTAAATTGTCTACAGTAAAAGTTTTCAAATTTGAGATGGGAAATATCGCTTTAAATAGATTAATAGATTTGATCAATGAAAAGAATCCTCATCCAGCAATGATCTCCCTATTCACCACTTTTGTAGAAAGGGACAGTACGATAATAGCTAAGAATAGTGACCAAGCAATATAAGAAATAAAATGACTCATTTTAAAAAGTTACAAATAATCATTGAGTAGTAACGCCAATTCAAAGGAGGTATGATCAGTATGAAAAAGGTAACAGTGGTGTTTATTGTGTTATTGTTGACGGTTTTTGCGTTTTCTCAGACAAAACTCGTTTTTTGGACCGCTCCTAATCCACAGCAAGAAATGTTTTGGAAGGAAGTCGTTGCTGAATATGAAGCTTTACATCCTGAAATTGATATCGAGTGGTCTACCATTCCAGCAGCAGGAAGTTCAGAAGAAGCTATTCTAACAGCTATAGCTTCGGGGAGAGGTCCGGATATTTCCACCAACATTTTTTCGGGATTTGCCGCACAGTTAGCAGATATAGGCCAATTAGTAGCTTTAAATGAATTAGAAGGATTTGATGAACTTGTTGAAACAAGAAAGATGGGAAGTATCATAGAAGGCTGGAAAATAAACGACAATGCATATGTTATACCTATTTATTCAAACCCTATTTTGATGTGGTGGAGAGATTCATTATTGAAAGATGCTGGCTTTGATAATCCCCCTAGAACATACTCGGAGATTTACGAATTTTCTAAAAACTTTGTGGTACCTATGGAACAATATTCCATTCAAGTAATTGCCGGAAGAAACTGGTGGGATAGATGGTTTGACTTTATAACGTATTACTATGCTGCAGGCAAAGGAAAATCATATATAGATACTGAAAGGATGAGAGCAACATTTAACGACGAAATTGGCCAAGAAGTAGCTCAGTTTATCAAAACAATGTTTGATAACCAATGGACTGCTGTAGACTTAGGTACCGATCCATTTTATAACGGAGCTATTGCTGGAACATTGATGGGGCCTTGGAGCATCGCTTATGCAGAGAATCAGTATCCAGACGTCATTGATGATATTGTTATTACAACGCCACCAGTTCCTGACAATTATCCAAGTGATCAACCAATTTATACTTTTGCTGATACAAAGGGACTTGTAATTTTTAATACTACAAAACATTTGAAAGAAGCTTGGGAATTCGTTAAATGGGTATTCTCAAAAGAAGATTTTGATTCGAAATGGTTAGAATACACCAAAATGCCCCCAGCAAGAGAAGATTTATTAACTAATGAAATATTTGCTGATTTTTGGAAGACAAAACCTTTAGCGGCTGAATATGCCGAATATGTCCCCTATGCTGTTCCCCCTGCACCAATCACAACAACTGTTGATGTACAAGAGAACATGACCGTTGAATTGATTGAACCATTGGCGCACGGTACTAAAGATGTTCAAAAAGCTTTAGATGATGCTGTTAAAGCTATAAACAGAATCCTTTGGTAAGGGAAGGTTAAAATGATGAGTAAAAGAAAGGGGTTAGCAAAAAAAGAAGCAAGGAAAGGATTCGGTATTTCTTCAATATATTTAATTTATGCGGCAATATTTTGGGGTTATCCTTTTGTATGGTTATTTATACTCCTTTTTTCTAAATGGAGGTTTGTCGGATCTCCTCAATTCGTCGGTTTTCGCAACATTACGAGGGTCTTGACCGACCCTCTTTTTTGGAAAACAGTAACTAATGTTTTTCGTTTTATGATGTACTATATCCCTCTTGTGTTAATAGGGGCTTTACTCTTTGCCATTGCTTTGAACAAAATAAAGTTTGGAAAAACATTTATATCGCTTTCTTTTTTGTTAGCCAATGTTTCATCAGGAGTTGCTTATTCTATTATGTTTTCAAACCTTTTTTCTGTAAATGGACCCGTAAATAAAGCTTTAAATACTCTTTTCGGTATTACTATTCCTTGGTTTACAAGCCCACAATGGGCGATGTTTTCCATTGCTTTGATAGTTATTTGGAAATTCATTGGCTACTATGGCTTAATACTATATGCAGGGTTAACCGCTATACCAAAATCTTTATATGAAGCGGCGGAGTTGGACGGTGCAGGAAGTCTTACAAAGTTTTTTAAAATCACATTGCCACTATTAAATCCCTCCATAATAATGGTCTCGGTTTTGGCTATTACTTTGGCTTTTGGAATATTTACAGAACCCTACATGATAACCGGGGGTGGGCCAATGAGAAGTACTTTAACCCCGATGATGCATATGATTACTACAGCATTCCAAAGAATGGACCCAACTTACGCAGCAACAATGGCAGTATTTGTTGCTATGATTAGCTTTGGAATGATTTGGATAATAAGGAAAACTATGGAGAGAGAAGTTGATCTAGTATGACAAATAAAAAAATACAGTCTGGAAATGTAATTCTTCATATAATAATGTTTTTTTTATCTCTAATCTGGTTTTACCCTTATGCATGGCTATTCTTGGCATCGGTAAAACCTTCCGCTGAAATCTATACCAGATTCCTACCAACAAAGTTCACTTTAGACCATTTTAAATTTATACTAGAAAGCGCCGAAAGAATGAATAGACCGTTTATAAGGGCATTTTTTATAAGTTTATTTGCATCTGTCACTGTTACAGTATGTGTTATAATAACATCTGCCATTATTTCTTTTGCGTTGTCAAAATATAGATTTAAGGCAAGAGATGGAATATTTAATTTCATTATCTTCCAAATGGTGTTTCCTGGATTCATGTTTACGATACCTTTATACATATTAATGCGAAACATGCATTTGTTAAATTCGTTGGCTGCATTAATTGTTCCCTTTATTATGAGCGGATGGGGTATTTTTATGATGACTCAAAGTTTTAGAGGGACCCCAAACGACTATATCGAAGCAGCAAAAATCGACGGAGCCAGCGATTTATTCATTATTTTTAGAATTATGTTACCTTTAAACAATTCCGTTATGGCCATTGTTGGGCTCTTCACATTCATCGGAGTATGGGATAATTTCATGTGGCCACTCATCGTCATTCAGGATTATTACAAAATGCCTCTTTCCGTGTTGCTTGCAAGTTTTAATCATGAATACGGTGCATATATTGGACCAGTAATGGCAGGTTCAGTGATCCAAACTTTGCCAATGGTGCTTATCTTCATTATCTTCAGAAAGGCTTTTTTACAAGGTATTTCAATGTCTTTGAAATAATCACAATCAAAAAACTGTACTTAAAAGGAAGGGATACATATTGAATTTGAAGTTAAAAAGGCATTCATTAAACCCGTTGTTTGGTCCAAATCCAATGCATTTGTGGGAGTCTAGGTTTGTTTTTAATCCTGCAGTAGTTTATGACGGGAAAATCTTCCATATGTTGTACCGTGCCCAAGGAGAAGATATGGTTTCTCGGATAGGCTATGCAGTAAGTTTGGACGGTATACACTTCAATAGAATGGAAAAACCTGTATTTGAACCATCAGATTTATCGGAACTATACGGTGTCGAAGACCCAAGAATAACGTATATAGATGGAAAATATTATATGTGTTACACAGCTTATTCTCCGAGAAATGTTAAAATATCCTTAGCCTCCACAGAGAATTTCTTTACTTGGGAAAGATATGGAACTATTTTGCCCGAAAGTCCTAATAAAGATGCTGCCTTGTTTCCAGAAAAGGTTAATGGAAAATATATTTTAATTCATAGGTTGGAACCAGATATTTGGTTTGCATATTCTGAGGATTTAATGCATTGGGACAATTATGTAAAAATTGCTTCACCAAGAAAGGATTATTGGGATAACTTAAAGATCGGAGCCGGTGGTCCGCCTTTAAAAACTCCATATGGTTGGCTATTTTTGTATCATGGTGTCCAAGAAGATATCAGACCTATCTACAGGTTGGGTTTTATGCTTTTAGATTTAAAAGATCCAACAAAGGTTTTAAAAAGAACAGAAGAACCCATTTTAGAGCCTCAGGAAAACTGGGAGATTTTCGGAGGAGTTCCAAACGTCGTATTCTCAGATGCGTTGGTCGAATATGGTGATCAATACTATGTTTACTATGGTGGAGCTGACAACTACATAGCTTTGGCTACTATTTCAAAAAAAGAAGTTTTCGATTGGATAAAGGAGTGAACTTTTTTAGGCAGGGTTTTTGATAGCAGCACTTCATAATAAAAGTCGGTAGATTCGATCTCCCGACTTTTAATATTTAAATATTACTTTAAATCTTTTTTCTTGCTCAAATACTCTTCTCTTGAAATCCGCCCCAGAGCATATTCTTGTTTGAGAATGTCCAGAGCATGATAGCTGCTGCGCTTTTTGTTTGCCCCAAATAACAGCACAATCACCGTTACAAGTAGTCCCCAGAAAAGCAAAGGTATAATCCACCAATATCCACCTAGAATACTCTGCCCATAAGCACCCCACAGGTAACAATATCCCATAATAAACACTCCTCTCCAGAAATTTATTTACTCATGCCGCTCATAGTCAAGCCTTTTTGTCTCTACAACCTTAATTTTTTGAATCCTATTTCAAGTCTTTCATTATCTGATCAAATTCTTCCTTGCTTATTTCACCTTTAGCATAACGCTCTTTAGCGATCTCTTCAGCTCTATCAGCTTGATGATGAAAGTCATTATTATTGTTGTGATATGAACTCGAATTATCGTCATTCCTATTATTAATAAAATAAATCACTGCTATGACAATTATTATCAAGAAAATCAAAGAAAATCCTCCACCTATCATTCCCAAACCGTATCCCATCATAATTTATCCCTCCTTTCCTAACTACTGCATTTTTATAGTTTCATCAATTTGTCCATGCACTGTTTTAAATTTTCTAAGAGCCTTTTCGTGTTTCATAAAATTGCTTCATTTTTATCCATCCCATAAGGGGAGGGTATAAAAATTATAAACGATTTTTATTACACTCAAATTAATATGGATTACCAAAGTAGTAAACCTATCTTACAAAAAATGAAATTCTATTCATTGAAGAAAAGACAACCCTTTCTTATTAGGTTAGCCAAAGAAATACACAGCTTTATTGCTAAAATTCCATTTAATGTGATATAATTAAAATACCTTAGCGGGGTATTGCCAACTTTTAATCATTTGGAAAAAGGAGTAAAGTGGATGAATTCTCTTGCCATAACAAATTCTGTTACTTTTTTAACGGCATTTTCTGGTGGGTTATTATCATTTTTTAGCCCATGTGTTTTCCCTTTAATACCCGTTTTTTTTGCATTGGTGATCCCTGATATCTCAAACACCCGTTTGGTCATCAAAAGGAGTTTAGGCTTTTTTCTTGGACTTTCTCTCTTTTTTGCCTTGTTAGGCAGTATTTCTGGTAGTATTGGTATGATGCTTGCAATGTATCAAAGCGTTATTAACATAGTTGCTGGTGTATTAATAATATTATTTGGATTTCTGTTTTTGATAAATAAAAGTTTGATTTCAGCAAAGAATATAGACATCAGAAAATACAATAAAAATAATTCCTTTTTTTCCGCCTTTTTAATTGGGATTTTAATTTCTTTAGTATGGATCCCGTGTGCAAGCCCAATTTTGGCTTCGATTCTTACCTTAGCAACGACAACAGGAGAACCAATAAGAGGAGCTCTTTTACTTTTTGTTTATTCCCTGGGACTTTCCATCCCGTTTTTATTCTTTAGTGGTATTGTCAGTAAAATATTATCTAAAGTAACCTTAGGAGAGCCAAAATGGCAAAAATCCTTGAGAATTATTGGTGGTATTTTGCTTATGGTAGTGGGTACTATGGTTTCATTTGGGATTTTTAACAATCTAAGCGTCATATAAAATGGAGGTGTGCTTTATGAAAAGATTTTTCATTGCAATGTTATTTCTACTACCAGTAATTACAATATTTTCTGTCCCTTTAGATGAATTTGTTTTTGAAAATTTCAATGATGCTTTCGAAGTTGCCAAGTTAACAAACAAAAAAGTTGTCGTTATGTTTTCAACTCCAACGTGTCCAGTGTGCGCTCAATTCAAAGAAACAACATTGTTGGATGAAGAGATTCAAAAATGGCTACGCACAGAATTTGTTTTTGTAGAAATCTATCCTACAACTGAAAAAGCCACATTTCAAGGAGAAGAATATAATTATGGCCAGTTGTTTTATGCCTTTGGTGCGAGATACACACCAACCTTCATATTCTTCGACGAACAACAAAACCCTTTTGGAGCAGTTATGGGGGGATATCCAGCCGATATATTTATAGATATCTTAAAATATATATCTTATGAAAAAAATGAAGAGATTAGCCTCGATAAATTTATAGAAGATGGATTAGGAAAAGATATCCATATTCTTCCAAAAACTCTTCACTTATCAAAAGATGAAATCGAAAGATTATTGGACTTGGATCCAAATTCCAAAGTCTATGAACCCGGTAAAAATTATGATCCGTATACAAATATAGTTTTACTTCAGAAAAACACAAACGAACAAAACTTAGAGGATTTTTACGTTAAAATCTTTGAATCTAAGAATTAGAAAATTTATTTCTGAAAAATAGTCCAATCTTGGGCTATTTTTCTAATATTTTGAGAATGTCTTCAAATTTTGTATCGCCGTTAATGTTACCTCTTACTTCGCTTCCCCCACCTTTAATGTTGTTATTTACTTTTAATTTGTCTATAAGCTCTTTACAGTTAATATTGTTTGAGAAAATAGAAAAGGTTTTGTTCTTCTCATCCTCAATAATGAGTGTATAATTTTTTAAATCGACGTATTTGTGTAGAAAATCTGCGGTTTCATCCTCTTTTTTATGGTAAACTACTTTGTTATTGTTCACAATCACCGCCTTTTCGATTAAATCTCTTGCGAGATGATAAGCCATTTTTTCTGCTAACTTTTTAATACGGTTCTTATAATCTTTGTTTTCATTTAATAGACTTTCTACTTTATTTTCTAAATCATACAATCCAGATGTCAAGATAGAAGAAATGCTTTTTAAAATCGAATCTTTTTGTGAATAATCCTCAATGGTTCTAAGACCTCCTAAAAAATATATCCTTGTTAAATTCCCTTTTACTTTTTCTGTATTTGTTATCTTTAAAAGATTGATATTACCCGTATTTTTTACATGAAAACCGCCACAAGCAGATATATCAAAATCATCTATTTTTATCAGCCTCACTTCACCACTTACTTTATCACTTAGAGGTTTTCTTAAATTGTATTTCTGAGCTCCCTCTTTATCAGTAAATATTTCTTCCACTTCTATACACTTAGAAATTATATCGTTTGAAAGTTCTTGGGCTTTATTTAACACTTCTTCCCCAATATTTTGTCCATCCAAATCTATAGTAGAATATTCTTCACCCATCTTAAAACTAACGGTTTTTAATGAAGCTATTCTTTCAAAAGCAGCCGATAATATATGTTGTGCAGTATGCTGTTGAGCTATATCAAATCTTCTTTTTTCATCTATTTCATAAAAATATTCACCTGGGTGTAAATATTTGTTTAAGACCACAACTTTTTCTGTAGAACTTAAAACTTCAGCAGTATCAATTTTACCCCTATCTCCAATTTGTCCGCCTTTCCCATCAGGATAAAAAGGGTTATTCTCTATGGTAGCAAAATACCTATTTGCTTGCTTTACTACATTGATTATCTTTACTTTTTCACTCAAATTTAAAGCCTCCTTTTGCTCTTAGTCTAAAACTTTATATATAGCGCCCCTTAACCCGGGCGTTAAGGGGGTTCCCCCTTAAAAACCCCAAATTCAAGATCAAAACCATTTAAAAACATCGTTTGCGCGCTGCAGCAAACCTAAAAAAGTTTTTTGCACTGAACAGCAAAAGCTATTTCAGCACTGTTTAATTTCTAAAACCTTTAATTTTTATTCTTGGATTCCTTTTAAGATCATTTTATTATATAATATAATAGTTAGTAGAGAATCAAAAATCTTTGAGAGAGAGTTGAGTGCTTTGAGAAAATTCTTCCTACTTTTTTTCTTGACTATTTTCAGTATAAACTTATTCTCCAATTTAATAGTAAATAATTTTGAACATACCAACATTATTGATTTTTTTGTAAATGAAAATACAGGCGAAATTTCCACAATTGTAGAGAATAATTACCTTAAAACTTATGATTTGAAGGAAAAGTGCATTAACCATTATTACTCAACTTCTTCTATACCCACACATGTGGAATGGATCCTCAACAATAAATATACTATAATCGCCGAAAATGATGGAACAATAGAAGTTTTTAACAACGATACCTCTCTTCTTAATTACAAAATAAACGTAACCAACGAATCTATCACCTCTTTATCTAGCTTTGGCGAAAGAATAGTATTTACTTCCTTAGATAAAACGATCTACGTATACAATATCACCAAAAGAAAGGTCGAATTTCAACGGAGGTTTTCAACAATACCAACGGTCGCAGAATTTTATGATGAGAATACCATATTAGTAGCAGACCATTCTGGTAGGATTTATTTAATAGATTATTCGAATGGTACAGAAATAAATACCCTTAAAATTGATAATTATTCCATAATTAAATTGGCGATAGTAAATAACAATGTATATGCTTTTTCTATGAATGGAAATATTTATGTATTGAATAAAGATTTGAAGATAATAGATTCTTTTTCATTAGGTTTAACGATTAGAGAGGTCGCTTTTTCACCATCAAATGAAAATTTTACTGTATTAACTTTGAATCATAGAATCTTACTTTTTGATTCTTCTAATTTAAAAAAAGTTCAAGAACTAAAGTTTGATACTTTTAGTATTAAATCTCTTGAATGGAGTTATAACAAAAGCGATATTATTTACGTAAACGATGGAGTTAACATATACTCTTTAAATATTGAATCAAAATCCATTGAAAAATTACTGGAATTAAAAAAACCCGATGTTATAAAAATTATAAGAAATAATAATCTTATTTATTACTTAACTTCCAACAGTGAAATAGGTGTTTTTAATATTGATTCAGCAAAAATTGAGAATCATTTTTCTTTTTCTGAAGAAGCAGTTGATTTTGAAATAACAAAAAATGGATATTTGATACTTTCAGAAAATTCCGGATACGTGTCGCTTTACGATCCTGAAGGTACATTAAAAGAAAATAAGAAAATTAGTGATTTTAAATTAACCACTTTGAAGCTTTCTCCTTCAGAAAAGTTCTTAATTGCAGGAGGATGGGATAATAATGTTTATATGCTTACACTACCCGATTTAAGTGTTTATAAGAAAGTTGAAAACCTTCATAGTAATTGGATAAAAGATATTTCTATCAATTACGAAGAAAATAAAATAGCCATGGCAAGCTTAGATAAAAAGGTAAGCATATCAGATTTTCCAACCTTTAAAAATACAATTTACGTAGAAGAATTTCCCTACATTATTTGGTCACTGGATTGGGCTAATAATTCAAATTTTCTTTCTATGGGAGGATTTGAAGGAGTTTTACGTTTATGGGATGGAAGGTTTAATCAATTATATAAAAAATTTGATATTATTACATCTCCAATAAAGGTAATTAAGTGGAGTCCCGATGATAACTACATAGCTACAGGAACAACAGATGGAAATGTCTATATTTGGAATAGTAAAAGTAGAACCTTACAATCAACTATAAATGTTTCCAATGGAGAAATCAATGATTTAGCTTGGAGCGATGATGAAAGGTATTTGTATGCCTTGAGTAAAGGTAATTTGTTGAGTCTCATAGATCTTCAGCAAAATACTATAACTTTGAAAAGTATTATTTTTGAAAACGGCTACTCTGTTTCCTACAGAAAAAACGGAGAGTATACTACTAACATCCCCGAAAAAGAAGAAAACAAATTTTTCTATAAAAATAATCCTATAAGCCTTTTCGAAGCTGTCACCTTTAAAAGGAAAGAATCTATAAACATTCCCGTATTAGAAGGACCGATTATAAACGTACCTTCAGAATTTTTGGTCTCAGATAAAAACAACTCTCTGCTTCTCAGTGCTTTTGACAATAATCTTATTACAAAAATTGAAATATTAGGTCAAACTTTTTTAGTTAACAGCCAATCTTACTATCTATCATTGGAGATAAATCCTGAAAAGCTTACATCAAATGTCCTTGAAATATCTGCTTACGACAATGATAGAAATAAATCCACAAAATATGTTAATTTGAAGTTTGAGAACATATATCTTCAAGTATTCACTAATCAAGCAGAAATCACAAACGAGGAAGGGGAAATTATAGCTATTGCAAGTCGAGGAGACCTTCTAAAATTAAAGGGAGTTTTAGGAGATACTTATAAAGTAGAATATATTGACAAAGAAGGATATATTAAAAAAGCATTTGTCACCCTTTAAAAAAGCCCTCAAATGAGGGCCTTTTAATTTTATTATCTTATTAATTAAGCTTTTTGTGTTTTTTTACGCCTCTTTACCATACTGATAACAATCGGACTGGCAATATACAAGGAAGAATAAGTCCCAATTATGACTCCCACAGTTAATCCAAATGCGAATGAAGCTATTGATCTTCCTCCCAAAAGAAGCATAATAAAAACAACTATGAATGTAGTCAAGGAAGTATTTAGTGATCTTACAATAACTTCATTAATACTTTTATTGGTAACTCTCTCTATATCCATCCCATGATTTTTCGATCTATTTTCTCTTATTCTATCGTAAATAACAATAGTATCGTTTAAAGAATAACCCGCTAAAGTAAGAAATGCGGCTATAGCGGTTAAGTTCATTTCTATACCAAAGAGAGAATAAAAACCTAAGGTGATTAAAACGTCATGAGCTAAAGCTAAAATCGCTCCAACAGCATAGGAGAATTGAAACCTAATGGTTATATAAGCTAATAAAACCATCAAAGCAATAATAACAGCATACCAAGCATAAGATCGAATCTCCCTAGCCGCATAACCTGAAACATCATTGAATTGTTCAATGTTTAAATTGGAATCAGAAAAAGATTCTTCTAAACTATTTATAAACGCTTGTTTTTCTTCCAAGATAGGAAAAGAATCTCTTACTGTAATTATATAAAAGAATCGTTCCGAAGTTCCTCCACCAGGGTTAGTTTGAATTATCTTTGCGGTGGCATAATCTGGATTAATTGTTCGTAAACCGTTTCTCAATTCATCTATTGTATAACTTTTATCAAAAGATACGATAATCTCACTACCACCAGAAAAATCAACTCCAAAATTGAACCCTTTTACAAAAATCACTATTACAAAAAAAAGTATCAAAGCAAGAGATAAATATATGAAAAAATTCCTTTTTCCAACAAAATCTATATTTGGCATTATTTAGTGCCCCCTTTTCCCACAACAATTCCCTTCACATACTTTTCTGGCTTCAAGAAGTGAGAAGAACTTTCTAATAGCAATCTACTTACAACAAGGTTGGTGAACATTGCACCTAAAACACCTATTATGAGTGTGACCGCAAAGCCTCTAATAGTTCCACTTGTTAAAAAGAATAAAACTAAACCAGCTAAAATAGTCGTAATATTGGCATCAAAAATAGTTGAAAAAACTTTATTAAATCCAAACTTTACTGCAGTTAAAGGGGGCCTTCCTATTCTAAGTTCCTCTTTTATTCTTTCGTATATAATAATGTTTCCATCAACTGTGGTACCAAAAGTTAAGATTATTCCAGCGATACCTGGTAGAGTTAATATTGCTCCTGTCCAACTTAAAACTCCCATTAACAAAAGTGAATTATATATCAGAGCAATATCAGCAATTATTCCCATCCATCTATAAACTATAATCATGTAAATCATTACTATTATAAGCCCAATGATTCCAGCGTTTATAATTGTGGTCACAATATCTCTTCCCAAAGTAGGGCCAAGTGTTCTTTCTTGAAATTTAACCAAATCTACCGGTAAATTCCCTGACTTTATCAAAACAGCGATGTTTTGTGCTTCTGCCATACTCTCTATTCCGCTGATTTCAGCTCTTCCTTGCGATATCCTTTCTCTAACAACAGGTGCAATTATAACCTCATCATCTAAAATGATCGCAATCCTTTGATTTATTAAATTTGCGGTAGCCAATTCAAATTTCATTCTTCCCTCATTATTAAAATTCAAATTAACTACGAATCCAGCTCCTTGACTATTAAGAGAAGCTACGGCATCAGTGACATCTAAACCGGTAATCTGAAAAGGGGCATCTCCAAATTCGAAAACATTTTTTACCCTATACCAAAGGTTAGGGTTATTACTATCCTTAACGTAACTATACATTTCTATTTTTTCCCCATTTATTTGTATAGTTCTATTTCTTGTAATTTGTGGAGTAGTTGTAGATTCCACAACTTCCAATACTTCTGCAAAGTAAAGTTTCCCCTTACTACCTATAAGTTCTTCAGCCCTTTGAGTATCTGATATACCTGGAATCTCAACGCGAACTCTGCTTTCTCCACCGGAAACAACTTCGGAAACTATCGCCTCCGTGTAACCAGCATTGTCCATTCTTCTCCTTAGAACTGTGATTACATTATCTACAACATTAGAAGTATCCGCTTCTTCAGGTACATCTAAACTATACTCTAACAGTACTCCCCCTTGAATATCAAGGCCTAAATTTATATTTGGGAAAAAACCGAATATGCTTATATCATTCACATTATCAGATAAAGGTAGAATTAATCCTAATAGTGCAAAAACAAAAACTATTATAGTAAATAGTATTCGTATCCTTCTATTCCTCAACTATTTCACCCCCTGAACAAAGTTAAAGTTAAACAACTATTTTTTATCTTCAGTTTCGGTTTCTTCTGGTGCTGCTTCGGGCCTATCGCTTTTAGAAAGAACACCTGCAATAGCATTCTTCGTTATATCAATCTCTGTTTTATCTGCTGTTGAAATTCTGATTCTTTCGTTAGTTATCGATATTATCTTTCCTATGATTCCTGAGGATGTAACTATTTTATCACCTTTTTTCAAAGCAGAAAGCATTTCCTTATGCTTTTTTTCTTGTCGCCTTTGTGGGAGGAACAACATAACCCACATCAAGATTATGATTATTAAAAAGAACAACAATCCGCTGAATCCTCCACCACCTGTGGGAGCAGTTTGTGTTTGTTGGACTGTGTTACCAGCATCCGTAGCACCTGCTGGGCCAAAGTTTATGAAATCTAATACTTTTTCTAACATAGATACACCTCCAAGATTATTATTTCCTTAATTAGTTGCAATTTTGAGTCTTAAAAAATTTTATCACTGCTAGAATTTTGATATAATACAAATCATTACAAAAAATGTTTGTTCTTTAGATTGTATCATATTTTTCTTTTATGGTCAATGAATTCTTTACAGCCTATTAGTCAAATAATTTCTGAATATGTAATATTTCTTATATTTTGTGTTATTATATATATGGTGATAGATATTTGTTATTGATTTAAAAATTGCATTAGGGGGGGTTTAGATGGATGAACCCGTATACGCAAAAATTTTGGACGGAGACATAATCTTTTATTTTTCAAAGGGAAACACACAAAAAGATCTTTTCGAATATTTTAAAAAAGAACTCGTTAAGATGAAAGGTTTTTTTAACGTTGGAGATAGTTTTTACGTATATTTCGAAGATGGTTCCCAGCACAATCTATTAAATAAAATCGTAAAATTCGCCAATAATCTCCAATTAAACGTTGCAGGAGCGTATTTTGGCAAGCTTCCCGAAGGAAAAGTTGGAAACAAAGAGTTAAACCTTTCCAGTACCCAAATTTATAGAAAACATTTAAGATCCGGTCAAGTAGTACAAAATCCTGGTGATATTATAGTCTTTGGAAATGTAAACCAAGGTGCAGAGGTTAACGCAGGTGGAAGTATCATAATATTTGGCAAGGTATTTGGAACATTAAGAGCTGGAATTACCAACAAAAAAAACGCTTTTATTATTGCCTACGAATTAAATTCACCATTAGTAGAAATCGCAGGTATCCCTTTTTTCAACTACGAATGGCCAAAGTCTCCCGTTTCTATTAGGATAGTAGAAAATAAAGCATTGGTGGAACCCGTTGAATTGTGAAAAGATTCCTCTCATTTATTATCTTTATAAAACTTCATTGAAACTTTGAAAATAAAACGATAGCAGGCTCCGGGTAAGCGGAGCTAAAGCGGATTTTAGAGTTTCTAACAGTCGTATATGACAACCAAAAAGGAGGTTTCGAATGGATACTTCTACTTTACTAAAAAATTTATCCAATACCTTTGCAGTGTCTTCTTTTGAAAATTGCACCTTCCCTTTGATTGAAAAAGAATTAAAAAACATTTCACCCGATGTAAAATCAGAAAAAGTAGGAATAGGTAATTTAGTGGTAACTTTTGAAAATGAGAGTCCCAAAATTGCCTTTTTTGCACACGTGGATGAAATTGGAATAGTTATATCAAAAATAATCGATGAACATTTTGCTCGCATTTCTCCAGTTGGCGGAGTCGACCCAAGAACTTTGGTAGGAAAAAGGGTTCTTTTTAAAACAAATGACTCGGAAAAAATCGGCATAGTTGGGTTTTTAGCCCCCCACCTTCAAAAAAAGGAAGATAGGGAAAAATCTCCGTCATTTGATGAGCTTTTCGTCGATTTTTCCATTTCAGGTGGAACGAGCGATATCAACGTTGGTGATATGGGCGTTATACAAGTTCAAGCTGTTGACCTTGAAAACGGAAAGATATCAAATAAGTCTTTAGACAACAGAGTAGGTGCAGCAGTACTAATTAAGTCTTTAGAGTACCTACAAAATCTTAAATTTGAAGGACAATTGATTTTATCTTTTAACAAAGGTGAGGAAGTGGGATTAGTGGGAGCACAAGGTAGTGCCTACCATCTAAAACCAGATTATGCCATAGTAGTTGATGTAACTTTTGGCGAAAAACTACCGGAAAATATAGAGCCTATCAAGCTTGGTGAAGGACCAGTCATAGGTATAGGTACCACCGTTACCAGGAGTGTTTTCGAAGAACTAACAAAAACTGCTAAAAATAACAATATCAAATACCAAATAGAAACTTTTACTAGAGGCAGTGGCACCGAAGCAGATGTAGTACAAATATCTTCTACCGGAGTAAAAACAGGTGTTGTTTCAGTTCCGATCCTTAACATGCATTCTCCCAACGAAGTTGTAGATGTAAAAGATGTGGAAGAAAGCGCAAAATTATTATCTCTCTTCGCTTTAAATATTAGTTTAAATTGGAAAGGGCGTAGAAAATTATGAGGAAGTATTTAAAAGATTTAACCAATCTTCCTGGAATATCTTCAAGAGAAGAAAAAATAAGAGAGTACATAAAGTCAAAAGTTGCTAACAAGGTTGATGAAATCACTGAGGATAACATGGGAAACCTACTATGCTTAATTAAAGGTAAAGATTCTTCCAAAAAATTGATGCTGGACGCGCACATGGATGAAGTTGGCTTTATGATCACTAAAATAAATGAAGACGGTACTTTTGGCATATCTCCCGTGGGGGGTGTTGACCCAAGGGTAGTAAAAAGTCAGAGATTAAAAATCGAAGAAAAAATATCTGCTGTTGTCAATTCTACACCTATTCACTTAGAAAAAGAAATAGACAAAGTTGAACAGTATGAAAGTATAAAGGTCTACGTTGGATTTTCCAACAAAGAGGAAGCGTCTAAAAAGGTTCATTTGGGTGATATGGTTACATTTGATACTACTTATTATGAGGCAAATAACTATGCTGTGGCCAAAGCTTTTGATGATAGAGTTGGATGTTCTATTATGATGGATGTAATAGACTATTTTTTTGAAAAAGGCGAGAAACCCCTTTACGACACATACTTCAATTTTGCTACTCAAGAAGAAACTGGATTGAGAGGTACAGGAACTGTAGCTTCAAAAATACAACCAAATTTCGCTATTGTATTAGAAGGTACAACAGCAGGTGACAACCCTGAAAATACACAGGATAAATGGGCAACACATATTGGAAATGGACCTGTCTTAACATTCATGCATAGCGGTTTAGTACTTAACCAAGAAATCTTTGAAAAGATCGTAGATACTGCAAAGAAATTAGGTATTAATTTCCAATACAAAAGGCGAACGGCAGGTGGAACTGATGCTGCTAGACTTGCAAAGACCCTTTATGGAATTCCCGCTGGGGTAATATCTGTGCCGTGCCGATACATACATTCTCCACAATCTATAATGCATTTACAAGATTACGAACTTACCTACCAATTGGTAAAACAATTAGTTGTTAACACACCATTTTAAAGAGAGGGGGCAAAAAGTTGAAAGAGCTAATAAAAAATATCACTGAGCTTTATGGGCCAAGTGGAAGAGAAGACCAAGTGAGAGATTTTATAAAAGAACAGATTAAAGATTATGTGGATGATATTAAAACTGATAAGTTAGGAAATCTTATTGCCACAAAAAAAGGTAACTCTGGAAAAACTATATTATTTGACGCCCACATGGATGAAATAGGTGTTGTTGTTACTCACATTTTAGATAAAGGATTTTTAAAAGTAGAACAAGTTGGAGGCCAAAACCCTGTAAATTTAATTGGTTCCAGATTGATTTTTAATGGAAGAATAGGGGTTGTTGGAGTTGAGGGAGAAAGTGAAAAAGAATTAAAAGATAATTATAAGAACTTATCTTTAGACAACATATTTGTTGATATAGGCGTATCCTCAAAAGAAGAAGCGGAAAAAATTGCTCCTATAGGAACTTTTGGAACTTTCGCCGAAGGTTTTGTGGATTATGGTAATTATTGTATGTCAAAAGCAATGGATGACAGGATAGGATGCGCTATTTTAATAGAAAGTATAAAAAATATGAAAGATAATCAACACACCGTTTTATTCGCTTTTACAGTCCAAGAAGAAGTAGGTTTGGTCGGTTCTTTTGTTTCCTCTTATGATTACCAAGTCGACAGAGCAATAGCTGTTGATGTCACTGATTCCTTGGATACTCCAAAGGCTCTTAAAAGAATGAGCATGGCCTTGGGAAAAGGACCTTGTATTAAAATAAAAGATAATCTTTCTGTTAGTGACAGAGAAGTTGTAGAGTGGATAAAAAATGCTGCTTTGGCAAACAATATACCGTATCAGTTCGAGGTATTAACCTTTGGAGGAACAAATGCCGCGGGTTATCAAAGAACCAAATCTGGAATCCCTAGTGGTACCATTTCTATCCCTACCAGATACATACATTCACCTCACGAGATGTTATGCTATAGCGATGTTGAATACACGGTGAAACTGTTAAATACACTTAGTAAAACGAATTTTTAGAAGCTTATTTTTCACGTTTGAGGAGGAAAATTATGGTCAATGTAGCGTTAATTGCGCACGATAAAAAAAAGTTAGACCTTGCGCTCTTTGCCAAAGAATGGAAGGATGTATTTAAAAATTGCAAACTTTATGCTACAAAAACCACAGGAAAGATTTTAAAAGAAAAAGTTGGATTGGAGATACAAACTTTTGAATCTGGACCATTGGGAGGAGACTTACAAATAGGCGCTCTTGCTGTCAGTGGGAAAATAGATTTTGCCATCTTTTTGAGGGATCCATTGACAGCCCAACCACACGAACCTGATGTATCTGCAGTTTTACGTATTTGCGATGTACACAACATCCCTCTTGCTACTAATTTAGCAACCGCTGAGGCGATAGTTCTAGAAATTCAAAAAAAACTTAATAATTAAAGTTTATTATCTTGACTATCAATTTGATGATTGCCTGTACTTAATGGTAGAACAATATTTGGTAAAGCAGCTTTCATTAAAATTTCGTTCAAATAAATTCTAATATAGGGCCAAAGAACATCATCAACAAAATTCTTAAGGAAATACTTTTTGGCCCTTTTGTTTTTTGAAAAACTTTCGAAATCCGTTTCCGTTTCGAAAATCTCTCTGAAGGTCAAAACATAATAAGCTATTCTCTTTTTTTCCCCTTCTAAAAAGATCCTGTAAGTAACAATTAAATTTAAGTCAATATTTTTTTGTTCATATACGTATCCTCTTTCGATAGATATTTCAGAAATTTTTTCAACTTCTTCTTTATTTGTTCTCTCGAAAAAAACACTTTCCAAAAAAATATCCTTTAAAATTATATCTTTCAATATACTTATTTTTTTATCAGTTTTTTTCATAAAACTCCTCCCAAAGTTTATGAATTTTTTGTCATTAGTAGCTTTATTTCTTTTTATAATTTTAAGTGAAATATTTTTTGAAAATTATCATTTTTAGAAACGTCATCGCTATTTATCTCTTTATCATCTCTAGGCTCAAAATATAATTTGATACTCCCACCCAATACTTCTGTCAATCTTTGCAAAAACAAATATGTTGGATTGTAGTTTCCTTTTTCAAATTTAGAAATTATCGCCTGAGTTGTTCCCATTCGCTCAGCTAAGTTTTTTTGTGTGATTCCCATTTGTAATCTTCTTTTTTTAATCTCATATACTAATTCTAACAAAGCTTTTTTATCGATAGCTCCCCATTTCTTTTCATTTTCATTCAAAACTTTCACCTCCAAAATTAGAATAATTATACTGTTTTTAGAAATTTTTAAACAAGTTTTACTGCCGCTTATTTCTTGAAAATTATTTTATTCCCTAACTAAGTTTATGAGAAAATATCTTAAAAGATTTTTAGCGTTGTTTTTTTACTTAATTGTAACCTATTTATGTTCTAAAAAGATTAAAAATGTGTTATAATATTTATCGCTTTGGTGAACAAACTAATTTACAGTAAGAAGAAGGGAGTGAAAAAGTGGAACTTTTTGAATATATTTCTAGTAGTTCAAGTATTATAATTAGAGAATTTTTAAATCATTTAAAAATCATAGGTTTGTCATTACCTTTTTCTATAGGTATAGGAGTACCAACTGGAATTTTCATATCAAGGCATCCTAAAGCCGCAAACATAGTCATCTACATTGCTAGTATTCTTATGACTATTCCCAGTTTGGCGCTTTTTGGGATTATGGTTGTAATTTTATCTCCTTTTGGAGCTGGCTTAGGGGTTACACCTGCTGTGATAGCTTTGATTATATACTCTTTACTTCCAATTATAAGAAATACATTGGTAGCTATTCAAGCTCTTGATCCACAAATGATAGAGGCTGCAAAAGGAATGGGAATGACTGAATCTCAAATATTATTTAAAATCCGTTTACCTTTATCGATTCCTACCATCATGTCTGGTGTAAGAAATGCTGTAGTAATGGGAGTTGGAGTTGCTACTTTAGGATATTTTGTTGCTTCAGGAGGATTAGGATACTTTATTTTTGCTGGATTAAGCAGGTCAAGGTATCCAATGGTAATAACAGGGGTAATACTGGTCTCAATTTTGGGTGTTTTGGCTAATTATCTTTTACTAAAATTTGAGGATTTAATTACCCCAAAGGGTCTTAAAATTAAAGAATAAGATAAAAATCACAGGAGGAACATTGAAATGGCAATAAAATTAGTTGATCTCACAAAGAAGTATGGCGATTTCACTGCCGTTAATAATTTAAATATTGAATTTGAAGACAATAAATTAACTATTCTAATAGGTCCGTCTGGATGTGGCAAAACAACTACCTTAAAGATGATCAATCGTTTGATTGAAAGAACATCGGGTGATATCCTCTTCAACGGAAAATCGATAGACGATATGAATCCCATACAATTGAGAAGAAGCATAGGTTACGTTATACAGGAAATTGGATTATTCCCTCATATGACTGTATTTGATAACATAGCTGTAGTTCCAAGGCTTTTGAAATGGACTGAAGAAAAAATAAAAAAGCGGGTATACGATCTACTAGATTTAGTAAATCTTGAACCAGATGTTAATGCTTATAAGTTTCCAGCACAACTATCTGGAGGCCAAAGACAGAGAGTGGGAGTAGCAAGGGGGCTTGCGGCCGATCCAGACATACTGCTCATGGATGAACCATTTGGTGCAATAGATCCTATCAATAGAGAAACATTACAAGATGCATTTCTTGAAATTCAAGAGAAAATCAAAAAGACTATAATATTTGTCACGCATGACATAAGGGAAGCTATTAAATTGGGTGATAAAATTGCAATCTTCAAAGATGGTGAATTAGTACAGTACGATGATACACAAGATATTGTCCAAAACCCAAAAAATGATTTTGTAAAGGACATATTGGGGGAAGATAGTCAATTCAAAGCTTTGGAATTTGTAAAAGTTAGCGAAGGATTGTACAAAGATATGCAAGTCTTTAAAATTGATGAGGATCTTTCAAATATTAAAAGTACTATACAGAGTAATTATCCTATCACAATATTTGTTGATAAAAATAACAATTATAAAGGCTTTATAGAAACTAAAAGATTGAATAGAATTGATGATTCATCTAAATTACGAAGCTCTTTGAAAAAAGATTACGTCACTACAAAATCAAGCCTTTATGAAGCATTGAATAAAATACTAAGTTCTTCCAGTACAAACATCCCCGTAGTTACCGATAAACAAAAGGTAATAGGAGTGATCAACTTAAAAGCTATATTTGAACAAATGTCAAATAAAGCAGAGGTTTGATAAGAGGAGGATAATATGGAATTTTTTACATACGTTGCTGAAAACCTTGGTTATATGGGAATAAAGACTTTAGAACATCTTTATTTGTTCGCAACTTCGTGGGCAATTGCCATAGTTGTGGGAATGGCAATAGGAATATATGTTACCCGCCCAGGAAGAGAGAGAAGTGGAAGAATAGCGCTTTCAATCACAGGAATAGCCCAGGCGGTCCCAAGCATTGCCGTTATTGCTCTCGTTTTTTTATTCATGGGAATAGGCCCAGCCCCGGCGATCTTCGCTCTGTTTTTATACAGCATAGTTCCTATAACTTTTAACACGGCATCTGGACTTTTCGGCATTGATAAAGGTATGAAAGAAGCGGCAAGAGGAATGGGAATGACTAAAAGAGAAATCCTGTGGAAAGTAGAAATCCCAAACGCTATGCCTACTATTTTTTCAGGAATAAGAAATGCAGCCATAATAAATTTAGGAACAGCTACAATCGCGTCAGCCATAGGTGCTGGGGGATTAGGAGAATTAATTTTTATAGGTCTTGGGACTTTTAAATTCGAGATGATATTAGCTGGAGCTATTCCAGTATCTATAATGGCCGTTTTAATTGATTTTGCACTCTCTATAATACAAAGCAAAATGACTTCGGAAGGTATTAAGTTACAAAATGAATAATGAAAAAAACTTTTAAATGGAGGTGTTAACGTTGAAAAAATTGGCAGCACTTATGTTAGTTGTAGTGTTTTCTTTGACTGCAATATTTGGTGCAACTTTAACCGTAGGTGCAAAAAACTTCTCAGAACAGTATGTCCTTGGAAACTTGGCTTCACTGCTACTTGAAGAGAATGGCTTTAACGTTGTTGAAAGGTTTGGTCTTAGTTCTCTCGTCGCTAGACAAGGTTTGACAACAGGTCAGATCGATTTATATCCAGATTACACTGGAACCGCTTGGGTAACTTACCTAGGCCAAGAAGAACTGATCACTGATCCAGATGAACTTTTAGAAAAAGTCAGAGAATTAGATGCTGAAAATGGTATTGTTTGGCTTGATAGGATAAACGCTAACAATACTTATGCCCTTGCTATTCGTCAAGAAGATTACGAAAAATATGGTTTCGAAACTCTTTCTGACTTAGTTGCTTACTGGAACGAACATCCAAAAGAGTTTGTGGTAGGAGTTGGTTATGAATTCTATGAAAGACCTGATGGTTTCTTTGCCTTCGCCGAACACTATGGTTTGGATATTCCTGATTCTCAAGTATCAACTATGCAACTTGGATTAACCTACGAAGCAATTGCAAACAATAAAATAGATATTGCAATGGTTTTCGCTACTGATCCAAAAATTTTAAGATACAACCTACATGTACTAGAAGACGACCAAAACTTCTGGCCTTATTACCATATCTCTTACGCAGTTAGAAAAGATACACTTGATGAATACCCTGAAATTGAAGAAATTTTGAGACCTCTCACACTCTACCTAAACCAAGACATTTTAATAAGGCTAAACTACAGAGTTGATGTTGAGGGTGTTGAACCAGAAGTTGTTGCAAGAGATTATTTAGAAGGGTTAGGTTTGATAGATTAAACGATCTTATATTTAAACTAACAAATAAGGGTGAAGGGCATCTCTTCACCCTTATTATTTGAAGAAAAAGCTAATCGGTGATATGTCAAGGGGTAAAAACCAAAAAAATTGTTAAAAATTAGTGTAACTGACAATGCCCATACTTTCAGAAAAACTCAAAATAGGCTTGAAAACACAAAAAGATTCACTTGTATCTATTCAACTTAGTAATTCGAATAGATTCGATTTTTGCTCAGCAATGCAAAAATCATGCGAACCAACTTACGAGCCGTGAGCGCGAGGGCTCTTTTGTGTTGATGAGTGGTAACCTCGTAGTATTTTTTCCAGTAGTACTTTTCAAACTCAGGGATATAATTTTTAACGGAGCTAGCTGCTTCGATAAAATAGTATCGAAGATACGGGTTGCCTGTTTTAGTCATTTCTGTCTCGTCAGAGGAATAATTCCCTGATTGACGTTTTCTCCATGTCAGTCCTGCAAATTTGGCCAAACTATCGTGAGATGGAAAGGAAGCTATCGTACCTATCTCACTGATGATGCCAGAGGAAATAACAGGACCGATACCCTTGACAGAGATGAGTGATTGATATTGGCTGGGATTAAGCCCTTTTACCGTTTTTTCAATAGCCTTATCAACGGTTTCTATTTCCTTTTCCAAGGCTTTTATTACGTTTAAAGAAGAAGAGATAGCGATGTTCAAAGGTTCATAAGCCATTTTGTCCAATCTGTACGAATTATTGGCTGCTTGTTTAAGAAGTGTTGCAACCTTCACGGGATCTTTGAATCTGTTTTTGCTTTTTTTCATAACGAAGTGAGTTAACTCATCGATGGGTTTGTAAACTATCTCATCCAAAGAGTAGAACTCAGTCAAAGCAGCACAAGACGTAGCACCGTATATATCGGAAAAGGGCTTATCCCTATTTTTCACAGCCAATTCACTGAATTTCAGATAAATGTTGGAAAGCATCCAATTCTTTTCAGAAGCGAGTGTATGAACCAAATGGAACCTATGGCGTGTAAGTCTTTGTAAAGCCAAAAACTGAGAACCACGCCAAGGGGAAGAAGAAATCTTGCCACATCTAGCGAAATCGGCTATGACGTAAGCGTCCAAATGATCTGTTTTATCGATATCGACAAAAGTCTTTTTGTAATTGGCGGT